>JAYPMN010000128.1:0-5363 GCA_038129925.1 Flavobacteriaceae bacterium | reverse complement strand
CAAAAAAATTATATGAGGTGGATCATCACCATAGGACTCCTACTTATTTTTCAATGGTATAGCTTTCAAGGCGTCAAGACAGTTACGACCAATAAATGGATTTGGATGCTCTACATGATCTTGGTTGTTCTTATTATAGGTAACCTTTTATTCCATACCCTTTATTTAGAAAGAACCCCTACTACAGAACCTCGATTGATGTATGCTATCGGATTCTTTATTTCACTTTTTGTTTTTCAGACTGTAATTACCTTAGTATTGGTCACAGAAGACATCTTTCGAATTCCACAGGCGGCATACAGTTATCTTACTAAATTTCCGGGCCAGGTTCAATTCGTTCCTTCTCGGCGCTCATTTATTTCAAAAATTGCATTAGGATTGGCGGCAATTCCATTGACCTCTCTGTTGTATGGAATGTATAAGGGGAAGTACAACTTTAAGGTTTTGGCTTATGAACTCGAATACGATGACTTACCAGATGCCTTTGATGGCTTTAAAATAACACAGATTTCAGACATTCACAGTGGAAGCTTTGATAATGTAAAAATGGTCAATTACGGCATTGATTTGATCAACAAACAACAAAGCGATGTCATTCTTTTTACGGGAGACTTAGTTAACAACAAAACTTCAGAAGTCCTTCCTTGGATTCCTTATTTTGGGAAGATCAATGCACCTCACGGAGTTTACTCAGTCTTGGGCAATCACGATTATGGAGATTATACCCAATGGGAAACTCCAGAGGATAAATTACAGAATATTAAAGATTTGTATGAAGCACAAAAGGACATGGGCTGGGACTTACTTTTAAACGAGTCCCGTATTATTGAAAAGGAGGGACAGCGTTTGGCAATTGTTGGAGTAGAAAACTGGGGGAGTGGTTTTAAACAAGCGGGAGATCTTGATAAAGCATTAGAAAATGTAGTCGCAGAAGACTTTAAAGTATTACTTTCTCATGACCCATCACATTGGGAAGCTAAAGTACTGCCTCATCCTTATACTGTTCACTTAACCCTAAGTGGTCATACACATGGAATGCAATTTGGAATTGAAATTCCAGGTTGGATAAAGTGGAGTCCAGTAAAGTGGCGTTACAAACAATGGGCTGGTATTTACGAACAGGCAAAACAACGTTTAAACGTCAATCGTGGATTTGGATACCTAGCCTATCCAGGAAGAGTCGGGATTTGGCCCGAGATTAGTGTAATCACTTTAAAAAAATCAAAAACTACGGTTTAAGCAATTTCTGTTACATTTGTTGTATAATTCTTTGCAGTTATGTCCAAGTTTGGCGAATTATTAGACGAAAAAACCCCAGTACTTCTAGCTTTTTATCAGCAAGATGGTGATGGTATGATCGACATTGATCGCACCTTAAAAGCTGTTGCCGCAGCCCTTGGTGATAAGGGAAAAGTAATCAAAATTGACGTCGATAAAAACCAAAAACTTTCAGAGGCTCTGAGAGTTCGAGTTCTCCCAACCTTTATGATTTACAAGTTTAGTGAGATGGTATGGAGACAAAGTGGTGTCCAAGATGCCAATACCTTAATTAGCCTGTTACAAGACCATATTAACGTCTAGGCTACTTATTTCCCTTTGTTGAGTATTGCAGAAAATAAATTGAGATTTTTGTTAAATAAGCCTTCTATTTGATCTCCAAAAGCAGTGCTGTCGTATGCTTTTACGATTTTAACAACATAGTTAAAATCGTTGAGCTCTCTTTGAATTCTAGAGCTGAGTTGAAGCTGACTGTCTTCAGAAATTTGACTGTACAGACTAAGTCGCTCATCAAATTCAGCACTGATTTTAGTACTCAAGTCTTGTGCCAATGCTGTTTGACCGTCAAGGAAGTAGCCTTCTGCTACATCAATAAGACCAGTGTAGAATTCATAATCGCCGTAGAGGTATCTAAAGGGTTCTATAGATTTCATAAATTGATTTAGTACCGGTGCTAATTCAATGGTTTCCCCATGCTTTAAATCGGCCTCAACCAATGTACGGTAGCGTTCAATTTCAGTAATTATTTCTTCACCTAAATTGTATTGTAAATTAGCATCTAAGCTGCTGAAATAATTCAATCTTCCACTGTATTTTACTGCTATGTTATCTGACAATTCTCTAGCCTTTTCAATTTCACCGATACGATAGTAGCCATCTACAAAAGGAACTAACAGGCTGTAATATCCAAAATAATCCAGTGGCATTTTTTTTATGGCTAAATCAAGGATATCTCTTGCTTTTTCTGCCTTACCTTCATTGATAAGCGTTTCAGCAAGCCTTGCCATATTACTCCGGAATGAGATACTGTTTTTACGGGTTTCAGGGTCGTGATAAATATCAAGGCGATCTGAATTCCCCCACTCCCATTGCATTACAATGTCATACATAAGATCGCTATCGATACGTCCCATCAAATAGGGGTTTTCATCACCTAAATCTGTTTCTATTGGAACTAATTTATAGACAAGCCCTTCCAGTTGCAAGTACTTTTTCATCCACAAGTATTCAGAGTCTGAATAGCTTCCACCAGTAAAATAAATTGGACGTTCCCAATCATTATTAGCAAGGATATCCAGCATCATCATCTGGTTTTTTAACAAAGCATTTTCAGGAAGTTCAATATCAATATACGGAAGAATTTTGTCCGCATCTTCTGCTTTTACGATTCCGCTTTTTAGAACATTATCTTTGTTAACAGGCACTCGGATTTTTCTTGTGGGATAAAAGACACCTTCCTGCTGACTTTCTGGGAGTTGGTTAGGATCTTGTCCTGTTTTTTGAAGTAAATCTTTGAGTTTTGTTCGCGGATGATCACTAGCGATCCAATTCATTAAATCTTTAATATCCCATAGCACAGAGTCTAAAACAGGTTGGTAACGAATTACATCTCGAACACCGTAGGCGTAAAGGTCGTGTGTCATTTGAGACGGTATGGGATCACTTTCATAAGTTTTTCGTTTCATTTGATCGATATACCAATCCGTACCAAGAAGACTGGAGTTTATCGTTCGAACATCAGTTCTGAACCCTTCTATCTCTTGTGCATACCAAAGAGCAAAAGTATCGTTGTCACCGATGGTAAAAATGATGGCACCTTTATCCTTTTGGATGGATTGAAGATAAGACTTTGCCATGGACTGTGCAGTATATCGGTTAGAGCGATCGTGATCATCCCAATTCTTTGAAGCCATCAGAAAAGGTACACAAACCAAACAAAGTCCGACTGCGAGTGGTGACGCAATTTTTTTTGATATTAAAGTTTGTAATTTTTGAATTATTGCCCAACTTCCCAATCCAATCCACAAGGCGAAAACATAAAATGATCCAACCAAAGCATAATCTCGCTCTCTAGGCTCAAAAGGACGCTCATTTAAATAAACTTTTAGAGCCAATCCGGTAAAAAGAAAAAAGAGGAGTAGAACCCAAAAACGTTTGGGATCTCGTTGATAAATAAAATAAAGACCAATGAGTCCAAGTAATAAGGGGAGAAAATAATAGGTATTTCTTGCCTTGTTGTTTAAAGCATCCTCTGTCAATTCCGATTGATTTCCTAGACGTAATTCATCTAAAATGGGAATACCACTTATCCAATTACCATTCAGCACATTATACTCTCCTTGAATATCATTTTGTCTTCCAGTAAAATTCCACATCAAATACCGCCAGTACATATAGCCGATTTGATATTCAAAAAAGAATTTCAGATTGGATAAAAAACTTGGTTTTTCAATATTCAAATAAGGACTAAAATTCTTAAGGAACTCATGGTATTGATCTCCAGAGACGGCCCCGTCCTTCATGTCTTCTCTAAATTCTTTGACGCGTTGTTGGAGTTGTGGATTGGACCGATAACTTGACTTTATGTTGAATTCAAGAGGTTGGGTAAAGTTTATATAATTCCCTGCATGATCGCTACTCCAGAGTCGAGGTAAAATTCCGTTGTGTGCACTGTTGGAATTGAATCGGGCATCTTTCCAATAATTTACGATTTTGTAACGTCCCGTTTTGTAATCCCTTTCGTACTTGGGCTTGTCGTCAATAAAAGGTTCTATAGGATCTTGACCTGCATATACATCAGAAAACATGGGACCGTAAAACAACTTAGTTTCTGGGTACTGTTCCATATTGTAATAGGCCAAAAGTAAACGTGCATCAGAAGGAGAATTTTCATTGATAACTGTATTAGCATTGGCACGTATCGGGATCATGATCCAAGAGGAAAACCCAACCAAAACAAATAGAATAACAAGTACCCCAGTATTGAGATTTATCCATTTTTTCTTTCGAGTATAATTTAAACTCAAATAGAAAAAAGAGATGAAAACCAGTGCTGCGATTATCGTTCCACTGTTAAAAGGGAGTCCTATACTGTTTACAAAAAACACTTCTGCATTACCAAAAAAAGCGAGGGTTAGCGGGAGTAAAAGTTTAAAGATAAAAAGCAGAATGGCCACCGAAATAAGGTTAGCAAAAACAAACCCTTTGAAGGTTACCTTTTTATAATTCTTAAAGTAGTAAATCATCCCAAGTGCAGGTATGGTAAGTAAGCCCATAAAGTGAACTCCAAAAGACAGTCCTATTACGAAGGCAATCATTAACAGCCAACGGTCACCTCTGGGCGTATTCATTTCCTGTTCCCAGCGAAGACCCATCCAGAAAAGTGAAGATAAAATCAAAGTTGCCATGGCGTATACTTCTGTTTCCACTGCGTTAAACCAAAAACTATCTGAAAAGCAAAAAGCTAATGCACCCACAGCAGCACTTCCAAAAAAGCCAATTCTATCTGTTAAATTTTCAAGATTTTTAAAGTTTGGTAATTTTTTAAAGAGTATGGTTAGGGTCCAAAAGAGGAATAATACAGTAAATGCAGAGGAAAATACAGACATAAAGTTGACCATCAATGCCACTTTCTGAGCAGAGGTGGCAAAAAGTGCGAAAAAGGCACCAATCATCTGAAATAATGGAGCTCCAGGTGGGTGGCCTACCTGTAGTTTAGCTGAGGTAGAAATGTACTCACCCGCATCCCAAAAGCTTGCAGTGGGTTCTACAGTACTACCGAATGTAAAAAGGGCAATGGCAAAAACGGTCCAACCGATACTGTGATTCCAAAAACGAAACAATTTATCGTCCATAGTAAGCTTTTATTTTGAACAACGAATGTAAGCATAAATCAAGGAAGAGAAAACGTTTACTTTAGCATTAACATAGCCTTAGAAAAATAGGGTTAGAAGAAAATTAAGGAAAAGTTGTTCTACAAAAAACTTTCGTTTAAATTTGCACCACTTTTGGCCTATGGTGTAACTGGCAACACGTCTGATTTTGGTTCAGAAGAGTCTAGGTTCGAGCCCTAGTAGGCCAACAAA
>JAYPMN010000127.1:0-5365 GCA_038129925.1 Flavobacteriaceae bacterium | reverse complement strand
ATTGAAATGTCAAAAGCCAGTCAAGACGATTCTTTCTTATTTATCGCTGACTTGCACTCTTTAACCCAAATAAAAAACGGTGGAGTACTTCGTGAGAATACTTTTGCGACTGCAGCTACTTGGCTAGCTTGTGGACTAGACATTGAAAAAACTCATTTTTACCGTCAAAGTGATGTGAGCGAGGTAACCGAACTTGCATGGTATCTCAATTGCTTTTTCCCTTATCAAAGACTTACACTTGCTCATTCTTTTAAAGATAAATCAGAGCAGTTGTCAGATATCAATGCTGGGCTTTTTTCTTATCCAATGCTAATGGCGGCAGACATATTACTTTACGATGCTGAAATTGTTCCAGTCGGAAAAGATCAACTACAGCATTTGGAAATTACCCGCGATGTGGCCTCCCGATTCAACCATCAAATGGGAGAAACTTTTATTATTCCTCAAGCAAAAATTCAAGAGTATACCCAATACATCCCAGGTACTGATGGTCAGAAAATGAGTAAGTCGAGAAACAACACCATTAATGTGTTTTTACCTGAAAAAAAACTGCGTAAGCAAATCATGGGGATTCAAACCGATAGCACCCCTGTAGAAGAACCTAAAGATCCTGAAAACTGTAATGTATTTGAACTCTATAAATTATTAGCTCCTGCTTCATCTGTCCAAGATTTACGAGAAAAATACCTAGCTGGAGGGATTGGTTACGGATACGTCAAACAAATGCTTTTTGAATTAATACTTGAGAGCTTTGAAAAGGAACGCACTCAATTTGAATACTACTTCCAACATCCTGAAGAAGTCCATATAGCTCTTGCCAAAGGTGCTGAAAAAGCGAGAAAAGTGGCACACGAAGTACTGTTGAGGGTCCGAGATAAGGTTGGCTATTAGATCTACTCAAATTTTTTTCCTGGTAAGGCACTGATCAAGCCTCACATTTCCATTTGCATTAGTTGTGAATCAGTAGTACTTACCTTCCATCACAGTTCCAAACCATGTACGAGGCAAGCAACTGTTTATAAACCCCGCTATATGGCCTTTCGATAAACAATGATATCTATTCCTCTAGCCATGCCTGAACAGATTATTGGATTAAACTCCTTAAGACTCTCGGCCAAGGCGTTACAAAATGCTTTCCCTTGAGGGCTGTGCTGTCAGGTTACTAAGATACTGATTAACCTTCCATTCTCAATGTTGAGCGCACCCTGATATAAAAGTACAGAAAATAGGTTCTGCAGAGCCGAAATGTGAAACAAGCTTAACAGAACGATGCAATCCCATCCCGGGAAGCGGTTGAAGGATTAATAGGCGTCTAAGCATTTCATGACTTAGGGTTGAAAAGCTAAGATACAAATCCTTAAATTGATTTATCAATATAAAAATATAACATTATTTTACTACTTTTGATAGTAATGCAATTAACGCGCTACATCCAAGAATTACTTTACCAACACGAATGTGTTACCATACCTCATTTTGGAGCTTTTCTCACACGCTTTTTTGAAGCTCGAGTAAGTAAAAATGGAGCTTTTTCTCCCCCCCGTAAAGAAGTTAATTTTAACCAACTTCTCACAGCAAATGACGGAGTATTGGCTCATTATTACGCCCAAAAAGAAGCCGTTTCTTACGAAAAAGCATTGCGCCTTATTGAAAAGGAGGTAAGCAGTTGGAAACGTCGACTTCAAACACAAACCCTTCGTTTCCCAGGGTTAGGTGAAATTCGACTTAATGAGGTACAAAGAATAGAATTTGTCCCGTGGGGAAAAGTTAATTTCGATCTAAATTCATTTGGATTGTCCTCTTTCCAAAGAAATCCCTTAAATAAAACTACAATACTGAATATTATGGAAAATTCAAACAAAGAAGATTTGATGTTTACCCCAGAGAAAAAGGAAGCTACATCAAAAAAATCTCCTGTATTACGCTACGCTGCTATAGGCTTGATCGGTGTCGCTTTATTATCAGGCGCTTATTATTTTAGCGATCAATACGTTACTCAAGAGCGTATACTCGCTCAAGAAAAGGCACAACAACAAATTGAAAAAAATGTTCAAGAAGCAACTTTCGACCTTGGCAGGCTTAATACTATAGAAATAAATGTCGCTGCCACATCTGCAGTTATTACTCCCGATCAGACCTATTATAGCATTATTGCAGGGTCATTTCGATCGATTGATAATGCTGAAAAAAAGGTGAGCCAGCTTATCGATGAAGGTTATCCTGCAGGACTAGCACAGGTTAATTCTGATGGATTGTACCGTGTTGCCTATGGAAGGTATGATACCAAAAAAGAAGCAATCAACATGCTTTATTTTTTAAAGTATACCTTGGAAGAAGATGCTTGGTACCTGGAAGAGAAATAGGTCACATCTGATAAATCCAACCTTTTGGATTGAGCACCTTGACGTTGTTAAAAATACTAAACTGAATTTCTGTTTTCCCTGTCTGCTGATTAGTAAACACCTCTCCAATTGCCTCTTTAGCCTTTACTTTATCACCCTTTTTAACATAGAGTTTTCCTAGATTTTTATAGACCGTAATGTAATTCCCGTGACGAATTAATAATGATGGATTACTCCCTTTAAAAGTAACTACAGACATCACTTCTCCTTCAAAAACTGCTCTTACCTGAGTTGCAGGAGCTGTCGCTATGGTAACCCCATTGCTTTGAATCGTAGTAGTTTTCACTACAGGATGAAGTTGGCGTCCGAATCCTTGTGTGACTACTCCTTTTTCTAAAGGCCAAGGCAATCTTCCTCTATTGGCTTCAAAGTTAGCTGCTATTAACTTAGCTTCAGGTGTCAATTCAAAAGTTTTCTTCCCTGTTTTTCCAGCTGCTTTATTGGAAGCTGCAATTGCTGCTCTTATCAAGCGGTCAATTTCTTTGTCAATCGCTCTTGCCTCTTTTTCTTTTTTCGAAATCTGAGCTGCTAAACTAAGTTCTTTACGCCTCAGACTTTTGATCAAATTTTCTTGAATGTTTCGCTCTTCTTTGAGTTGTTCCTGAACAGCCTTATTCTCCTCAACCAAAACGAGCTTTTTAGACTTTTCTTCGATCAATACTTTGTTTAGTTCTTGCAAAAGTTGCGTTTTCTCTGCAATGACTAAACCCTGTTTTCTTCTGTACTGAGTATATTGTTTTAAATATTGAATTCTTTTGTAGGCTTGTAAGAAGTTTTCTGAAGAAAACAAGAACATCAAGCGACTCTGGAGGGATTTGCTTGTATAAGAGTTTTGAATCATTTTGGCGTAATCCACTTTGAGTACTTCTAATTCTTTACGCTGATTACTGATATTCCTTTCGTTTAGGTTAATTTTTCGTGTGAGTAAATTTACTTGAGCATTTGTTACTTTAATCAATTCTTCTCTTACGCTAAGTTTGACTTGTAAGTCTTCCACCTCTGATACTACATTTTTTCGTGTTTTTTTGCTTGAGAAGAGTACCTCATTAATTTGTTTTATTTCATTCTTTAAACGAATACGCTGAGCCTCTAGTTCTTGTTGTCGCTTTGTTGTGGATTGGCTCAATACAGCTCCCGTCCCGATCCAAAAAAGAACCAAAAAGAGAAGTGTACGGCTCATTAAAATGAAAGTTGCTTATACCCTTGCGGTATTTCAAATGGAAAACTTATTGTTCCTGGTAAATCTGTTCGAGTAAATTCCAGATTTATCTTTTGCAGCTCTTTCCCGTCTGATAAAGAGATTTCAATTTCTTGGGGGATAAATTCGCCTTGAATGCGCTGGTGATTGATATATCTTATGGTAAGGCTTTGGAACGATCCAGGAATCAAAAATCGCTGTTCTTTTAATAAAAAAGTGGTTGGATCAAAAAATAAGGTGGGCTGAAGTCCAGACTTTCTTCCTTGTGGAATAAGGATATAATACTGTGGATTTGAAATTTGCTTCCATTTCCCTAGAGTTGGGTCTAAAAAGGGTTTTCCCAATAAGAGATTTTCAATGTCGTCATATGTAAATGAAGTATTGAATGGATCATTGATCAACTCAAAATCACCTCTAAAATAATTCTTTTGGAATTTCTCATAAAATGAAACTCCTTCTTTGGTCACAATAAGTTTAGCGATAGGGATCACCATTGAGGCGCTCATCCAAACTGTTTTTTGAGCTTCCATTCGAAGCTGAACTATAATTTGCTGCTGTCTTTTACCGTCATTATAAACCGCTCGAATTCGCGAACGAAGCCTATTTACTTTGGGGTAATTTCCTTTAATTTTTGATGCCAACGCATTGACATCTACATTTTTGATAGGGGTATTTGTTGGCAAAACAGCTACACTCTTACAGCCTGACAGTGTAAAGAATACAGCTGCTGCAATAGTTACTAAAATATTTATTCGATTTTTCATTTTAATTCAGAGTAGTCCCCTATACTGACAAAGGTAGGGTTTCCGTTATAATGAACGTGATTTCCAATCATAGCTTTTTCACAATTAACGTCTTTGATTGTACTGTGATTTTGAATCAAACTATACTTTACCGTTGAGTTCTGAACACGTGTTCCGTCTCCAATACTCACCCCAGGACCTATAGTGCTGTCTAGTATATGAACTCCTTTACCAATAAAACATGGCGGTATAACAGTGCTGTTTTCTATACGTGCTGTCGAATCAATCAGTTCTTCACCCTCCTGGTGTTTGATGGCTAACATTTCTGTATTGGTTAAAAGAATTGCTTCTGAGTTGCCACAATCCATCCAACTCGAAACAGTTCCGGTTTTAAATACCGCTCCCCCAGCTATCATTGTTAAGATACCCTCATTAATTTGATACTCTTTTCCCTTCTCCAGTTTCTGGGAAACTACCTTTTCCAAAGCCTTTTTTAATCGTTCAATTTCTTTGAAATAATAAATTCCTATGACTGCAAGATCAGAAACAAACTTTTGAGGCTTCTCCACTAGATTTACAATAGAATTCCGCGAATTGAGCTCCACTACTCCAAAAGCTTCGGGATGTTCCACTTGCTTGACCCAAATCACTGCATCAGCCTTTGGATTGAGTTTTAAATTTGCCCTGATCAAGGTGTCTGCATAAGCAACTACAGCAGGTCCTTTTAAAATTGAAGCGGCACACATTATGGCATGACCCGTACCTAAAGGCTGGTCTTGTCTAAAAAGATGTGCTTTGGCTCCTAACTCATTTGCCAGAGCTACCAAAGATTTTTCAACCTCTTCTCCAAAAAAAGCAGGATCACCTAAAATAAATCCAATGTCGGTAATGGGTTCTTGAACTACTCTGGCAATTTCACGGACCAGTTGGTGTACAATTGGACTTCCTGCAACTGATATCAATGGCTTGGGAGTAGTCAAACTATGTGGTCTTAGTCGGGAACCTCTACCCGCCATTGGTAC
>JAYPMN010000126.1:0-5451 GCA_038129925.1 Flavobacteriaceae bacterium | reverse complement strand
TTTAAAAGATATTATCCAAAGAGCTGACGGAACTCTTGTAATGGTTGGATACAGCAGGTCTGGAGAAATAGAAATAGGTGGTGCTTTAGATAACGATGTTTTTCTTTATATTACATGTATTGATTGTACCTTGGTAAATATATTCAAAATTGACGGTGAAGGCCTTGATATTCCTGAGAAAATTGCCATAACTACCAAAGGGCAAGTAATTCTTGTTGGAAGCACCAATAGTACAACAGCTCCTTATTCAAATCCAGCAGGAGAGAAAGACCTTTTTGTTGCCATTTGGAATTAAATTCTCCAATGAAACCATAGCTTAAAACAATTATAATTGGTCTCAAATCGTAATAAATACGCTATATTTGTGTATTATTTAGATTAATTCTTTATTGGATGATAAAGGTTGCTAAAACAGCAAAAGAAAAAGTTGAGATGCTCATGAAAGAGGAGGGTTTTGACCCGTCCAAAGATTATGTTCGTGTGGGCGTAAAAAGTGGAGGTTGTTCGGGGCTTTCGTATGATCTTAAATTTGACCATACACTTCAAGGCGACGACAAACTTTTCGAGGACAACCAGGTTAGAATTTTAGTAGATAAAAAAAGTCTACTCTACCTTATTGGTACTACCCTTGAATATTCTGGAGGTCTCAATGGAAAAGGTTTTATCTTCAACAACCCTAACGCACAACGAACTTGTGGCTGTGGAGAGAGTTTTTCATTATAATACAAGAAAATGGCTTATACTGAAGAAGAATTAAAAAAAGAATTAGAAACCAAAGAATACGAGTATGGTTTCTACACGGACATTGATTCAGACACCTTTCCAATTGGTCTGAATAAGGAAATTGTAAGAAAAATTTCTGAAAAGAAAGGAGAACCCGAATGGATGACGGATTGGCGGTTAAAAGCCTTTGAATCGTGGACTGAAATGACAGAACCAGAATGGGCAAACGTCAATTATAAAAAACCTGACCTTCAAAAAATATCGTATTATTCAGCCCCTAAATCAAAGCCGAAATACGATAGTTTAGATCAGGTTGACCCTGAATTGCTCAAGACTTTTGAAAAGCTGGGTATTTCAATCGACGAACAAAAAAAATTAGCAGGTGTGGCTGTTGATATCGTTATGGACTCCGTATCTGTAGCGACTACATTTAAAGACACACTTGCTGAAAAAGGGATTATCTTTTGTTCAATCTCAGAGGCAATAAAAGAGCACCCCGAATTGGTAAAAAAATACATTGGGAGTGTCATTCCTCCGAAAGACAATTATTATGCCGGACTCAACAGTGCAGTGTTTACTGATGGCTCGTTTTGTTATATCCCTAAAGGCGTTCGTTGTCCAATGGAATTGTCGACCTATTTTAGAATCAATCAAGCTGGAACAGGACAGTTTGAAAGAACTTTAGTAATCGCTGATGAGGGAAGTTATGTAAGTTATTTAGAAGGATGTACTGCTCCTTCTAGAGATGAAAACCAGCTGCATGCTGCCGTGGTTGAGCTCATAGCTCTCGACGATGCTGAGATCAAATACTCTACAGTACAAAATTGGTTTCCAGGAGATAAAGAGGGTAAAGGTGGTGTGTTCAACTTTGTCACCAAGCGTGGAATTTGTCACGAGAGATCAAAAATTTCTTGGACTCAAGTAGAAACAGGATCTGCGGTCACCTGGAAATATCCTTCCTGTATTCTAAAAGGAAATCATTCGGTTGGAGAGTTTTATTCAATAGCTGTAACCAATAATTTCCAGCAGGCGGACACAGGGACAAAAATGATTCACCTTGGAAAAAATACCAAGAGTACAATTATTTCCAAGGGAATTTCTGCAGGAAAATCCCAAAACAGTTACCGAGGCCTAGTTCAAGTAGGATCAAGAGCTAAAAACGCAAGAAATTTTTCTCAATGCGACTCCCTTCTCATGGGGAACGATTGCGGAGCTCATACCTTTCCTTACATAGAAGCCAAGAATAACTCTGCACAAATTGAACACGAAGCAACTACTAGTAAAATTGGAGAAGATCAAATTTTTTACTGCAATCAAAGGGGAATTGATACTGAAAAAGCAATTGCTTTAATAGTAAATGGTTTCAGTAAAGAAGTTTTGAATAAACTCCCAATGGAATTTGCTGTAGAAGCGCAAAAATTATTAGAAATCTCCTTAGAGGGATCAGTAGGATAAAAAAACAGTTATGTTGACAATAGAAAATTTACACGCCCAAGTAGAAAGTAAAGAGATTCTTAAAGGAATTGATCTGGATGTAAAAGCGGGTGAAGTCCATGCAATTATGGGGCCTAACGGTTCAGGTAAAAGTACACTTTCATCATTAATTGCAGGGAATGAGGAATATGAATTGACCAAAGGAAAAATGTTATTAAAAGGAAAGGATTTATCTGAGATGGATGCTGAAGAGCGCGCACATGAGGGAATTTTTCTTTCTTTTCAGTACCCTGTTGAAATCCCTGGAGTTTCCGTTACTAACTTCATCAAGACAGCAATCAATGCGAATAGAAAGGCTAAGGACTTGGAGGATATGCCTGCAAGTGAGTTACTTAAGAAAATACGGGACAAAGCCAAACTTCTAGAGATTGACTCTAAATTTTTATCTCGTTCTCTTAATGAAGGCTTTTCAGGAGGAGAAAAAAAACGAAATGAAATTTTTCAAATGGCCATGCTTGAGCCAGCACTCTCAATTCTTGACGAAACAGATTCAGGACTAGATATCGATGCACTTAAAATCGTTGCTAATGGTGTGAATAAACTCAAAAGTAAAGACAATGCAACTATAGTCATTACTCATTATCAAAGGCTGTTGGATTATATAGTACCTGATTTTGTACACGTACTTTTTGATGGTAAAATTGTTAAATCAGGAACCAAGGAACTAGCCCACGAATTGGAAGCCAAAGGATATGATTGGATCAAAGAATTAGCATCTCATGGAATTTAAAGAGAAATTAATTTCATCTCACCTGGCTTTTGAAGAAGACCTGTATCAAAATGACAGTATCTCCCAAGCAAGAGCCACTGCACTTAAGGTTTTTGAAGAGAAAGGTTTTCCCTCTAAAAAAGAGGAGGCATGGAAATACACTTCATTGGAGGCTCTAATTAAAAAAGATTACGCCCTGTTTCCTAAATCTGAAAGCAGTATTGAGGTCAATGATGTAAAAAAATACTTTTTGTACGATACTGATACCTATAAAGTAATTTTTATAGATGGTGTTTACAGTCCGTTTTTATCTAATACTACCCATGACGGACTTGATGTTTGTTTGATGTCTGCTGCGCTTTCAAAGCCAAAATATAGAGATCTCATCAACACTTATTTTAATAAGATAGCTCCTGAGGACGACAGCATGACAGCACTCAACACTTCATATGCCAAAGAGGGCGCTTATATTTACATACCTAAAAGTGTAGTCGCCGAAAAGCCCATTGAAATTATTCATTTTTCTTCTGGGAATGAAAGTGCCTTGTGGTTGCAGCCAAGAAATTTAATTGTTGTTGATAAAAACGCTCAAGTTCAGATAATTGAACGCCACCAAAGCCTTAAACAACATCCTGTAGTGACCAATTGTGTTACCGAGATTTATGTTCATCAAAGCGCTTTTTTGGATTACTACAAACTACAAAACGACCTTCCCTCAGCCTCCTTGATTGATAACACTTTTATAGTGCAGGAAAAAAATAGCCATGCTAGCGTGCACACCTTTTCTTTGGGAGGTAAACTGATACGCAATAACTTGCGTTATTTCCACAAGGGTGAGCATATAATGTCCACACTTAAAGGGGTTACAATTTTACACGACAAACAACATGTAGATCATGCTACGCTTGTTCATCATGCGCAACCCAATTGTGAAAGTCATCAAGACTACAAAGGAATATTTGCGGAGCGATCGGAAGGAGTATTTAATGGACAGATATTGGTCGATAAGATAGCCCAAAAAACAAATGCATTTCAACAGAACAATAACATTCTTTTGGATGATAAGGCTACTGTGAATACCAAGCCTCAATTGGAAATTTTTGCCGACGATGTCAAGTGTTCTCACGGGTGTACCATCGGTCAACTGGATGAGGAAGCATTATTCTATTTAAGGTCTAGAGGAATTCCAAAAAAAGAAGCCAAGGCTTTGATGACCTATGCTTTCGCAAATAATGTACTTGAGAGTGTACAGCTTCCTTCACTAAAGAAGCGAATCAACGGTCAAATTGCGAAAAAACTAGGAGTTAATCTTGGATTTGAGCTTTAGATGCTAGACTTCAAAAAAATCCGTGCTGATTTTCCCATACTTTCACGAAAAGTCAATGGCCAACCCCTAGTGTATTTTGACAATGCTGCAACCTCTCAAACCCCCACACAGGTTATAGAAGTAATTACAGATTATTACACTCGATTAAATTCCAACATTCACCGAGGAGTTCACAAACTGAGTCAGGAAGCTACAGAGGCTTATGAAGCAGCCCGTAAAACGATACAAGAACATTTTAATGCCGCTCATGCCCAAGAAATTATCTTTACGGCAGGGACTACAGAAAGCATTAACCTAATTGCTTCAGGCTACACCAGTTTGTTAAGAACAAGCGATGAGCTACTGATTTCCGCTTTAGAACACCATTCCAATATTGTGCCTTGGCAGATGCTCTGCGAACGGACAGGGGCTCACTTAAAAGTCATCCCAATGACTGAAATGGGAACCTTGGATATGGAAGCTTTTGATACACTACTAAATAGGAAAACTGCCCTGGTTTTTGTCAATCACGTTTCCAATGCCTTGGGAACGGTGAATCCAATCGAGCAAATCATCAGTAAAGCTCATGCAGTTGGCGCAGAAGTTCTAATTGATGGCGCACAAGCCTGCCCGCATATCAAACCTGATGTTCAAAAACTAGATGCAGATTATTACGTGACCTCTGCTCACAAATTATGCGGCCCTACTGGGGTAGGGATGCTCTACGGCAAAGCGGAACTACTAAACAAACTTCCACCTTATCAAGGTGGAGGAGAAATGATCGCTACAGTTACTTTTGAAAAAACCACCTATGCTGACCTCCCGCATAAATTTGAAGCTGGAACACCAAATATAGCAGGAGGAATTGCTTTTGGAGCCGCTTTGGACTATATGAATTCCATTGGTTTTAAAGAGATAGCTGCCTATGAAGAAGAACTTCTCAATCATGCTACAACAGCATTAAAACAAATTCCTGGAGTAAAAATTTACGGGGAAGCAAGTGAAAAAACCTCAGTAATCTCTTTTAACGTAAAAGGGATCCATCCTTATGACATCGGCAGCATATTAGATCAAATGGGAATAGCCGTTCGAACCGGACATCATTGCGCCCAACCGATCATGGATTTTTATCAAATTCCTGGTACAGTAAGGGCTTCCTTTTCATTTTACAATACCAAAGATGAAATCGATCGAATGGTTGAAGGGCTGAAGAAAGCAA
>JAYPMN010000125.1:4181-5516 GCA_038129925.1 Flavobacteriaceae bacterium | reverse complement strand
CGTCAGCACCAATAGTAACTCTATAAAAATCTTCGTTTGCAGTATTTGCCTGAGCATAATCAGTAATAGTAAATGAAGAAACAGAAGTTATATTTGTATTTGTTATAGCTACAGGCTGATATTCTGCTGCGGTAGCATTAATAGGATATCCGTTAGCAATAGTTATATCCTCCCAGTTAGTATTATCAAGTGAATACTGCCATTGGTAATCAATACCAGGACCACCTGTATCATTAACAACCCTTAATCTTTGAGGAGCTACATCAGGGCATACAGTTTCTGAAGAATCATCCCATGTGTTAAGAGCAACATCTGTATTTCTCTCTACATTTCCGCCCACCAAGTTTGATCCTACATTAATTGTGATAATATTATCAGAAATATCCTCGCACTCAACTCCGTTTTGAGTACTTGTTGACATTCTTCTAAAGTATGTTGTTTGGAATAATGTAGGTGTTGGAGTATAAGTTCTTGCTGTTGCTCCCCCGATATCAATCCAATTTGTATTATCAATACTTCGTTGCCATTGATAAGTAATTGCTGCTCCATTTGGATAATCAGCGCCATCAGTAAAGTCATTTGATCCGTCTGGAACTTCTTCGGCACCTACTGACACAAAATCTAAAGTTGGGCTAGTACCTGAACAAATATTTTGAACTAGAGCACCACCATCAATCTCAATTAAATCAGCTGTGACATAATTTAAGTTAATTGTAGTTGTGGCTGTGTCACTACATCCAGCAGCATTAGTTACCTGAACTCCAACCATGAATTGTAAATCAGAATCATAAATCGAAAAACTATCTGTTGTAAATGAATTTACACCAGCTAGAGCAGCTGTAACAAAGGTTGGAGGCCCAGAAATATCACTATTCACTATATATCTATAACTTGCTCCTGGTATTAGTGTCGTTGAAATAGTCAAACTATCAGCGAAAGGAACTCCTCCACTTAATCCCCCGCAAATTGTATTTCCAAATGCGCTAGTAGTTATAGTTGCAACTGGATCTGGAATAATTGATACTACAACTGGAGCTGAAGTGTACTCACACTCTCCAGCAACAGGAGTAGTAATTCGTACTGTTACTGAGTCTCCATCATTCAAAAATCCAGCCGCTGGTGTCCAATCTTGTGAAGCCACTCCTATTGGATTGTCATTTACGAGCCATGCTATAGAATCTCCAGGCACATAGTTATCTACTCTAAATGTTATCGTATCCGAATCACATATTATATTATCTGCGTCATTTGTTGTTATTATCGGAGTATCCCTATTATCCACAATAATTTGTAATGTCGTTATTCCTCCTAAACCATTAACCTCTGATGGAACTC
>JAYPMN010000125.1:0-4081 GCA_038129925.1 Flavobacteriaceae bacterium | reverse complement strand
GTAAGATCTGCCATGTTGTTTATCGTTCCCCCAGTGAAAACCTGTGGAACTGTTATAGTTCGTGTAGCTACATCAGAACAGCCCGTAGCATTTGCTACTGTAACAGTAACTACCGTTGTTGTCGCTATTCCTGTAGTGATTAACTGTGGTGTTGTTTGAACTATAGGTGCTAGACCATTGCCTATATCAAAAGTATAAGTCGCTTGACCCGCAGGAGTAGCGTTAATCGTAATTGAATCTCCACTACAAATAGTGTCAAAAGGAGAAAGTGTATTAATTGCTGCTGCTGGAGTTGGACTAACTGATACTACAACTGGAGCTGAAGTATACTCACATCCTCCAGGAGCTGTAGTAGTAATTCGTACTGTTACTGAGTCTCCATCATTCAACGTACCAGGATCTGGTGCCCACGTTGTACTGGATATACCTGCTATTGGACCTCCATTCACATACCACTCTATGGTATCGCCAACTATAGTATTCCCCGCAGTAAATGTTATTGAATCTGAATCGCATATTGTAGCACTAGGTGGATTTGTAGTAATAGTTGGATTGTCTCTATTATCTACAATAATTTGTAATGTCGTTATTCCTCCTAAACCATTAACCTCTGATGGAACTCCCGCTGCACAATCAACCCCGTTTTGACTCGCATAAGCTACTCTTCTAATTGTCGTGTTCGATACTATTCCTAGTAATGTATTAGTCGCAAGTGTAGAAGTAGTCGCTCCTGCTATGTCTACCCAATCCGTTATTGTAGGATCAAAATATTGCCATCTATAAGATAGTGTAGCTCCACCTGATACGGTTGCCTCTGTGTTAGTAGTAATCTGGGGATTACCGTCCCCTGGACATATCGTAAGATCTGCCATGTTGTTTATCGTTCCCCCAGTGAAAACCTGTGGAACTGTTACTGTTAAAGAAGCTGTATCAGAACAACCGTTTGCATTTGCTACTGTAACAGTAACTACTGTAGTTGTAGTAATACCTGTAGTGATTAGTTGTTCATTAGCCTGAGTTATGGGTGCTCCTCCAAAATCAAAAGTATAAGTATAGCCTGGTACTGGAGGACCTGCAGTTAATAGAATTGAACCTCCACTACAAATAGTATCAAAGGCGGCATTAGTAGATAGTGAAGCTGAAGATAGTTCACCGAAAAAATCTACTAATACAGTAATCTCATTTGTAAAAACACATCCATCTACAGTAGCCTCTACCTTGATTATGTCTCCATTATCAAATTCTCCTGGAACACCCCCATCTCCTGCTGTAGCAGTAACTGTCCTTGAAACTCCAGCTGGGCCTAATGGAACATTATTTACGAAAAATCTGTAAGTATCAGCGCCAACTGGTGCTGAGATAGATATTGATTCACCTGCACAATAAGAATTATCCTCAACGCCTGAATTAAGAGAAGGGTCAAAATCAGCTTTTGGATTTATTGTTATTATATTGGAATCTGTTCTTGCGCAGGAAATTGGTTCATCAAAAATTCCGTTTCCGTTAGTATCATAATAGACAAAAGCAATTCTTTTATACCTTGTTTGTACAGTGAAATTTCCTGTTGGAGTTAGGGTTTGAGTTGTAGCTCCACCAATATCACCCCAAGGACCTCCATTTACTGATGACTGCCACTGATAGGCGACGGTAGCCGAGGCTATTGTAGTGCTAGCTGCACCTCCTCCAACTCCTAGGTTACCACCATCAATAGCACCAGCCATTGATGTATTGTAACATAAATCAGAATCCGCTGGAACTGATAAAGTAATGGAGCCTGTTGATGAAAGTGATAAAACAGTAAATGTTTCATTTACGTCAATGTAACACCCAGTTGCATTAAATACTCTTGAAATAACGACATCTCCATCATTCAGTCTATTTGTAGTAAATCTATTTGCTGTTACCTCCGCTGGTAGAGCCGGGTTACCCGTGTTATTAATGTAAAATGTATAACTCACACCACCTGTAGCCTCAATTTCGACGTTTTCTCCCAAACAAATTATATTGCCTGGTGCATCAGTTGAAACACCTGGATTTAAACCTACCTCATCAATTATAATTGGAATTGTTTGTTGATTGGTGCAATTAAAATTATCAATAATTTGGACTGTAATATTATCCCCATTTTGAATAATTGGTGGACTTGCAGTAAGGTCTCTTGCGCTACCTGAAATAAGATTTAAAGTTGTAGAACTTCCTGAGGTTATTGTAGTAGCATTGATAATAAATGTATATGTTGCAGCTCCTGTATTTGCAGAAACAATAATATTTTGATCCTGACAAAATGTATTAGAGGGATCATTAGTAGATAAATTAATATCAAAGGAGTCGCGTTTATTTATAGTTACAATATCATCACCTATAAAAGTACATGACGTAGTTATCGAAGAAATTACAACATTTCTTCTAAAGAAAGTCGTTGTTGTAATTCCTGTAGGTTGATAATTTGCTCCTGTGGCACTGTCTATATCATTATAAATTAATCCATCAGAGGATCTCTGCCATTGATAACTAATTGTACCATAAGTAGATGAAGCTACTAAACTTCCTCCTGTTCCATCACCTAGAATTAGGCCAGTAGGTTGTTGGCCATCACAAATATTAGAATCTGACGCATTTTGTAATACAATTAACCCATTATCATCAAGAGCCATTTCATTAAATGCTAAAGACTCCTCATCATAACATCCACTAGCATTAAAAACTCTAACTCTTACTACGTCATTATTTGATATATTTCTTACCAAATTAGAAAACGTTGCTCCTGGTTGGAAAGTATCGTTTATATACCATTCATAACTAACACCTCCAGATGCATTAAAAGTGACAGAATCACCAGAGCAAATTAGTCCATCCGATGCTGATGCTGTGAGATTTGCTGAAGGTAAATTAGATACAGATACAGTTATTGATTGTGTAGATGTTTCTACTGTACATCCAAAAGCATCAATCATATCAATTGTAACTTCATCATTGTTAGCGATGCTTCCAAATGCTCCATCAGATGAAAATGTTATTGTATTAACTCCTGCTAGGGATTGAATAATTCCACCATTTACTTTAAATGTGTATGTAGCCGTAGCTGAGTAAGGGCTGATAGTAAAAATTATTTCTTCTCCTGCACAAATGGTAGGATTTAGTGGTGAAGCTTTGTTGCTTGTAAGTGTTGCAGTAGTTGGTGTAACAACTCCTATATCTAAAGACGTACTCACATTATTTGATAAATCTGGATCATTTGGTATTGTGATACTGGCTGTTATGGTATACGGCCCTGAGGGGTTAGAAAAATCCAAAGTTGACGTAGTTGATCCAATTTTTGGAATAAAATCATCAGGATATGTAAGCACAACACTTGCACCAGCCAGTAGGTTGTGTGCAGCATCAGCTCGTATAGTGTAAAATTGAGGTGCTCTAGTGATGGGTCCATTTACTTGAAAGTAAAAATCATCATTTGAAATATCATTGGGATCTGTTCCATCATTATTTGTTATTGTAACAGTAAATTCGACAGAATCTGACGGGCAAATTGGACTTGTTCCGACAACTGAAATATTATCTATTGATATGTCTTCTGACTGAGAAAAAGATATCCCTGAGAATACAAACAAGAAAAGCAAAAAAAGAAAGTTTCTTTTCAATCCAAATCGCATTTAATAATAAACGCAATAAATGCGCTAATATTATATGATTTGTACACAAATTTAACCATAAATTTAGTCAGTTGCAATACAAATTCACAGGTTATTAACATGGTTATGAACATAATTGTCAACTAATTATAAAACTATTTAAAGGAATTTCATTTTTCTCATCCATTCATCATTATATATTTTTCCAACATATCTACTTCCTGAATCATGCAATAAAACAACAACAACGTCATCTTTTTTAAAATGAGCTTTTAACTGTAAAACTCCTTTAATTGCTGCACCACAAGAATTTCCTGCAAAAATTCCTTCTTCCCTAGCAAGTTTTCTTGTAAAAATAGCTGCATCTTTATCAGTAACTTTTTCAAAATGATCAATGATTGAAAAATCAACATTTTTTGGCAGAATATCTTCACCTATTCCCTCAGTTGAAT
>JAYPMN010000124.1:0-5573 GCA_038129925.1 Flavobacteriaceae bacterium | reverse complement strand
AGCCATTTTTTAAAATGTCTTTAGCACAGTGGTCTTTTAACAAAAGCTTTCGTTCTGGAGATGTCTCCCCTTATGAGTTTGCAAGACTCGCAAGTGAACTGGGTTTCGAAGGCCTTGAATATGTTAATCAACTCTACCCAGACGTTATGGATAGTGAGGACAAAACAGCTGCAATAGCTGCTTTTGTGGAAAAAAATAATGCCCTTGCCGCACAATATAAACTACAGAATGTTTTAATTATGATTGATTCAGAGGGTGATCTTGCTAGTTCTGATGAAAATAAACGATCAGAAGCTATAGCCAATCACAAACTTTGGATTGATGCCGCAAACCAAATGGGGTGTAATGCAGTGCGTTTAAATCTCTATGGAGAAAGTGATCCTGAAAAATGGGTTGCGAACTCCATTCTTAGCTTAACTGACCTGGCCGACTACGCTGCTAATAAAAGCATCAACGTAATTGTGGAAAATCACGGACGTTTGAGTTCAAATGTTCCTGTGCTGATGAAAGTTATCAATGGAACTGGAAAATCCAATTGCGGTACACTTCCTGATTTTGGAAACTTTTGTATCGCTGAAGAGGGTTATGGCTCTTTGTTTGACGGAAGTTGCAAGGAGTTTTACGATCCGTATAAAGGGGTTTCAGAGATGATTGTAAAAGCCTTCGGTGTAAGTGCCAAATCCTATAATTTTGACAAAGAAGGGAACGAAACTACTTTAGATTACAACCGTTTACTAAAAATTGTAAAAGATGCTGGATACACTGGTTTTGTAGGTGTTGAATATGAGGGTGATCGCCTTTCAGAAGATGAGGGGATAATCGCTACAAAAACACTTCTTGAAAATATTGGTGCTAAACTCTAAAAATGAAGTTGACGACTAAACTTCAGCTCTCACTTTTGTTTTTTCTTGAATTTTTTATCTGGGGAGGATGGTTTGTTACTATGGGTACCTTTTTGTCCCAGAGTTTTAACGCGAGTGGAAGTCAACTTGCTATGGCCTATGAAACGCAGTCTATTGGAGCAATAATTGCACCCTTTGTGATTGGGCTAATTGCTGATCGATATTTTGCAGCTCAAAAAATCTTAGGAATACTTCATTTGATTGGTGCTGGACTCTTGTTTTTAGCTGGAGCGTCTGATAGTTTTTCCAGTTTTTACCCCTATATTTTTATATACATGCTTTTGTATATGCCTACTCTTTCTTTGGCAAATGCTATTGCCTTCCATCAAATGGAAAACCCATCTAAAGAATTTGCACCCATTCGTGTTTTGGGAAGTCTTGGCTGGATTATCGCAGGGTTTTCCATAGGGTATTTCGCATGGGAAAGCAGTCAGATTTTAAAATATACTTTTTATATGACCTCAGTAGCTTCAGTATTACTTGGTATATACAGTTTTTTTCTGCCCAATACCCCTCCCAAAATAAAGCCACACGAAAAGGTAAGTTTTAAGTCTATTTTAGGGCTCGATGCACTCGTTTTATTTAAAGACCGTAGCTATTTGATTTTCTTTATCGCTTCTGTATTGGTCTGTATTCCTTTGGCATTTTATTATCAGCACGCCAATCAATTTTTAAATGAAGTAGGGATGCAAGCTGCTGCTTCCAAAATGATTTTTGGCCAGATCTCTGAGGTTATTTTTCTCTTACTACTTCCTATATTCTTAAATCGTTTTGGACTAAAAAAAGTATTGGTTTTTGGAGTACTTGCTTGGGGGCTTCGCTATCTTCTTTTTGCTTATGGTGATGCAGGTCAAAATATTTGGATGCTTTTATTTGGAATTATCTTACATGGTATTTGCTATGATTTTTTCTTTGTCTCAGGTCAGATATATACTGATTTCAAAGCAGGGGAACAATACAAGAGTGCAGCTCAAGGTTTAATAACCTTAGCCACATACGGTGTTGGGATGCTGATTGGCTTCAGGCTCGCAGGTTGGCTGACTGACCAATATGTAAGTGGTAGTGGACACTTATGGAAAGAAATATGGATTCAACCAGCTGTTTTTTCGTTTGTTATTTTAATTTTATTTTTATTTTCTTTTAAAAATCAAACCATCAAAATAAAATCAACATGAGTAAAATTAGACTAGGTGTTTTGGGAGGTGGAGGAGACTCATTGATTGGGGTACTTCACCGTGTAGCCTCAAATATGTACGACCGTTATGAAATTACTGGAGGTGTTTTTAATCCCGTCTACGAAGAGAATATAAAATTCGCTGAGCAGATTGGAGTCAATACAGATAGGGTGTATATTGACTTTGAAACTTTTATAGCTGAAGAAATTAAAAAACCAAAGGAGGAGCGAATCGAAGTTGTTTCTGTACTAACTCCAAATTTTTTGCATTTCCCCATGGCAAAAAAACTTCTCGAAAATGGATTTCATGTTATTTGCGAAAAACCTTTGACAACAACTTATGCTGAGGCCAAAGAACTGGAAGCACTTCAAAAAGCAAATAATGCTATTTTTGCCGTAACCTATACCTATACAGGTTATCCAATGGTTCGCCATATGAAGCATATGATCGCTGAAGGAGAACTTGGAGATATACAAAAAATTGATGTTCAATATTACCAAGGTTGGATCAACCCTGTAATTCACGATCCTGAAGTACGTAAAACTGTTTGGCGTTTGGATCCTAAAAAAGCAGGGATTAGCTCTTGTATAGGTGATATTGGAACGCATGCCTTCCAGATGACAGAATACCTGACCGGTATGGAAGTAAAGTCCGTACTAGCCGATTTAAACACGCTTTATGAAGACAATTCTCTTGATTTAGACGGAACTGTTTTAGTTCGTTTTTCAAATACAGTTAAAGGTGTTATTAGAGCAAGTCAAATTGCTACTGGAGAAGAAAATGGTTTAACCGTTGCTATTTACGGTAAAAAAGGAGCTTATCGTTGGGAACAAGAAAATCCAAACTTCCTTTACCACCTTAAAGACGACGAACCGCGTAGGGTGATTAAGCCTGGAAATGCATATGCTTCAGCAGTTGCTCAAGACGGAACCAAACTGCCTGGAGGCCACCCGGAGGGAATCTTTGATGCCATGGGTAACATATACAAAGGAGTTGCAAAAGCACTCCGAAATGAAAAATCATTTGATGGAGAATATCCAACAATGAACGATGGAGTAAGGGGTATGCTCTTTATAGAAAAAGTTGTTGAATCACATAAAAATGGAAACGTATGGCTCAGCCTGGAAAATCAATGAAAACAATAAAAGGGCCAGCAATCTTTCTCGCGCAGTTTGTCGATAGTAAAGCTCCTTTTAATTCCTTAGAAGGAATTTGTAAATGGGCAGCGGACCTAGGCTATAAAGGAATACAAATTCCCACTTGGGAACATTTTTTAATCGACCTTGATAAGGCTGCTGAAAGTCAAACTTATTGTGACGAGCTTAAAGGTAAAATCAATTCTTATGGCCTGGAAATTACAGAACTTTCCACTCACCTTCAAGGGCAATTAGTTGCAGTTCATTCTGCCTATGATTTGATGTTTGATAATTTTGCGCCTGAAAAACTTAGGAATAACCCTAAAGCACGAACTGAATGGGCTGTGGAAACAATGAAAAAGGCAGCCATTGCAAGTAAGCGCCTGGGCTTAAAAACTCATGCTACCTTTTCTGGTGCCCTTCTTTGGCATACATGGCACCCTTGGCCGCAACGCCCTAACGGTTTGGTGGAGCTTGGTTTTAAAGAATTAGCCAATCGCTGGAAACCCATACTTGACGTATTTGAGGATAATGGAGTGGATGTTTGTTATGAAATTCACCCTGGTGAAGACCTTCACGATGGAGTAACTTTTGAACGTTTTTTAGAAGCCACAGGCAATCATAAACGCGTCAATATCCTTTACGATCCAAGCCATTTTGTTCTACAGCAACTTGACTACATCGAATATATTGATCATTACCACGAGTTTATCAAGTCTTTCCATGTCAAGGATTCTGAATTTAAGCCAAATGGTAAAAAAGGAACTTTTGGGGGTTACGGTGACTGGATAGATCGAGCTGGAAGGTACCGCTCTCCTGGGGATGGACAAATTGATTTTAAAACCATTTTTACCAAACTCACAGAATACGGTTGTGATGTATGGGCAGTGATGGAATGGGAGTGCTGTATCAAAAGTCCTGAACAAGGAGCACGAGAAGGAGCGCCCTTTATTAAAAATCATATCATTGAGGCAACACAAAAAACATTTGATGATTTTGCCGGAGGCTCAGTTGATGATCAATTTTTAAAAAATATTTTAAACTTATAAATATGAAAAAAATACTTATTTCATTCCTTGCTTTAGGGTTATTGACCGCTAGCTCGCTTCCAACTACTAATGAAACCAAAGGAGATTGGGAATCTTTATTTGATGGGGAAACACTCAATGGATGGCATCGCTTTAATAGAAAAGGGGTAACACCTATTTGGACTGCTAAAAACGGAGTGTTGACTTTTGACCCTAAACTGCGTCCTAAAGGAGATTACATTCACGATATCGTAACCGACAAGGTTTATAAAAGTTTTGAATTATCAATTGAATGGAATATTTCCGAAGGAGGAAATAGTGGAATTTTTTGGGGAGTTCAAGAAGGTGAATCTCACGATAAACCGTATTCTACTGGTCCTGAAATACAGATTTTGGACAATGAGCGTCATCCTGATGCCAAGGTCAACCCCAATTTTCACCAAGCAGGCGCACTTTACGATTTAGTTCAGCCTTCAAAAGATGTGTGTAATCCTGCCGGTGAATGGAACCATATTCAACTTAAAATTGATCACAATAAAAATCAAGGAAGTGTAAAATTAAACGGTACCAAGATTGTTGAATTTCCTCTTAGTGGACCAGAATGGGACGCATTGGTTTCCAATTCAAAATTTAACGACGATTGTAATTTCAAACGCTTTGGAAAATTTAAGTCTGGAAAAATAGGTTTACAAGATCACGGTAATAAAGTTTCATTTAGAAATATTAAAATTCGAAAACTATAATTAAATCATTGTATGATTAGATCCATGACGGGTTACGGAAAAAAAGAAACCCAATGGGAGGATAAACGTATCAGCATAGAAATACGGGCTTTAAACAGTAAAAACGCAGACATAAACTTGCGAACACCCTCTTATTTAAGAGAACTAGATCCTGAAATTCGCAAACGCCTCGCAAATAAAATGTTCCGTGGTAAAATAGATTTAACTATGTATGTAGAATACAATGGCCAAAACGCACCTACAAAAATCAATACGCAGATTGTAAATGCCTATATGGAACAACTAAAAGCACTAGGAGATAGTACATCTAGCGAGCGTCTTTCCTTAGCCATGCGCCTACCTGATACTCTTAGTTCTGATCGCGATTCTCTTGATGAAACTGAAAAAAAGATTGTTTTTAATCTTTTGGATACCGTCATTAAAGATATCAATGGTTACCGTACAGATGAGGGTACTCAGCTTGAAAAAGATTTTTTTCTAAGAATTAACTTAATAGAAGATCATCTTAATGCAATAAAGAAAATTGACCCTGAGCGAAATCAAAAAATTGAACTAAAATTAAAAGAAGCACTTGCTGATTTAAAAATTG
>JAYPMN010000123.1:0-5594 GCA_038129925.1 Flavobacteriaceae bacterium | reverse complement strand
GTTGGATTTTTACAAAAAGACAAATGGGACAGTATTTGCTGTAGTTCAGAAGTACATTTTGCCAAACTCAGTACCAAGGCAATTGAAGAGTATATCGCTACTGGTTCCCCAATGGATAAAGCAGGAGCCTACGGAATCCAAGACTCGTTTGGAATGCTTTACATTGATTCAATTCAGGGAAGCTATACGAATATCATCGGCTTACCTGTAGCACAGGTGCTAGAAAAATTAGAAGAAATTTTAAATAATTGAGAATCATTTTAAAAAATCCAATACCTTCATACTCATGAAACACCTAGTCATTTGTTTATTGGCATTGATTTTAGGATGCCAATCCCCAACAAACAGTTCAACTTCAAATCAGATCTTTCGCCTTACTTCAGATTTTAAAAACTATTGGTTTGACGGAACTGCTGAAATCAGCAGTTTTAAACTTGTTCAATCGCGTTACGGTGAAGCCCGAGAGGGAGAAGCCGTTTTAATCTACGTTACAGAAGATTTTCTAACCAAAGAGCAGGTTAAAGCAAATCAAAAATCTGAGAAATCGAAAACTGTTTTAAAGCTGAATCGAACTAAAAACTTTGTAACGGGTATTTATCCCTACTCCATCATGAATAGTTCATTTACTTATTTGGAAGAAAAGGATCCTTTAGCAAAAATAACAACTTCAATCCAAGAGTGGTGTGGTCAGGCTTATCTTCAACTCAACAAAAAAAATAGACTTCAAATAGAGAGTCACTCCTACTTTGAAGGAGAAGCAGATCAAAATATCAATCTAAAAAATGGTCTTACTGAAGACGAGTTATGGCATTGGATTAGAACAAATCCTGAACTTCTTCCTCAAGGAAAGTTGCAGGTACTTCCAGCCTTTGAGTATTTAAGACTGCTTCATAAACCCATAAAATTTTATTTAGCAACAGCATTAGTTGAAGTCAATGAAGAGCATTACAGCTTTCAGCTGAGCTATAAAGAGTTAAATCGCAAGCTGAAAATAGATTTTGAAAAAATAGCTCCTTATCGTGTAATCGGTTGGCAAGAGATTGATTTAAATGATAAAAACAAAACAACTACCGCTACTAAAATTAAAACAGTAAAATTACCTTATTGGAAACTCAATCACTTAGAAGACGAGCGTTTTAGAGACTCATTAGGGTTAAACTGAGAACTATGCGAAATATATATATTACTCTGTTCTTTTTTAGTGTACAATTTACTTTTCCACAGAGCAGTGGTGATATTTACAAACGTTTAAAAAAATTCAACACCTTAAGCTCGGTACTCTATGTAGCTGCTCATCCCGATGATGAAAATACCCGATTGATTTCATTGTTTTCCAATCACTACAATACCCGAACAGCATATTTATCCATGACCAGAGGTGATGGAGGACAAAACCTGATTGGAAGTGAGCTCAGAGAAAGTTTGGGACTCATTAGAACTCAAGAACTTTTGGGGGCTCGAAAAATAGATGGTGGTCAGCAGTTTTTCACTACAGCCAATGACTTTGGGTATTCCAAAAATCCAAAAGAGACCCTAAGTATTTGGGATAAAAACGAAGTGCTTTCTCAAATTGTTTTTAGAATTCGACAATTTAAACCCGATATCATTATTCATCGTTTTGATCACAGAACTCCAGGTAGCACTCACGGACACCACACCAGCTCAGCCATGCTTAGCGAAGAAGCTTTTCATCTAGCAAATGACCCTAACGCCTTTCCCGAACAATTGGACAAAGTTACGGTTTGGCAACCCAAAAGACAGTTTTACAACACTTCTTGGTGGGCATATGGGAGTAGGGCACGTTTTGAAGCTGCAGATAAGTCAAATATGATCGCAATAGAAAGCAACCCCACCGATTTTATATTAGGTCGAACAAATGCTGAAGTTGCAGCAAAGAGTAGAAGTCAACACAAATCTCAAGGGTTTGGAAGCTCACCCCAATTGGGAAGTCAGTTGGAATATTTGGAGTGGATAAATGGTGAAAAGCCAATTGCTGATAATCCTTTCTCTGGCATCGATACCAGCTGGAAGCGAATAAATGGTGGAGAGCAGATCTATGAACTAACTAAGCGCCTCTTGGAAAATTTTGATTTTCAAAGACCCCACAATAATGTAGCGGACTTACTCAAAATATACAATGAGGTATCTTTTCTTGAAGATACCCATTGGCGGTTGATCAAAAAGGAAGAACTGAGCCAAATCATAAAGGAATGTCTCGGTCTGCGATTACAGTTTAACAGTCGATTTCCAACCGGAGTTGCGGGAAACAAACTCAGCACTTCACTAAGGGCTATCAACCCCAGTCCTCTTAAGGTTACTTTAGAGCAAATCGAGGGGGTGCTAAAACTGAATGTCAATACTCCTCTAAAGACAAACCTTAGCTGGGAAGAAAACCTTTCATTTACGCTACCAGATAAAATAACCACCCCCTATTGGCTTTTAAATAAAGGGAGCTTGGGTAATTATAAAGTCTCAGATTCAGAGCTAAAAGGACTGGCTGAAACCCCCAATCCAATTCGAGCTATTTTTAATTTGAATGTAGAAGGAACACCCTTAATTATTGAAATTCCATTGACTTACCGCACTACAGACTTTGTTAAGGGGGAGCTTGTTGCTGATTTTCAATTATTACCAGGACTTACTACTCAGTTGAGCAACGAGATTTATTTTTTTGAAAGTGAAGTAGCAAAGATACTTCGCCTTAAAGTGGAAGCCCATACTGCGATTAAAAATGGAATTGTTAAACTTCATGTCCCCAAAGGATGGAGCGTAAACCCAAAAGATCAAAAATTGATTTCTTTGGCTGCTGGTGCTAGTGCTGATTTTAAATTTCAAGTCTCCCCACCCAAAGGAAATGCTACTGGACAATTTTTTGCTAGTGTATCGAGTAATAGCAAAACCTATCAGATGAAGCTGACCGAAATAAACTACCCGCATATCCCTAAACAATACCTCTTAGAACCCAATATATCCAAAGGGGTTAAAATCAATTTTAAAACCAAAGTAAAGGAAGTTGCTTACCTCAAAGGTGCAGGAGATAAAGTCGCTCAAAGTCTTCGGAATATTGGAATGATGGTTACCGAATTCAGTATAGATGAATTGCGATTAGAAAATATTACTCCCTTCCCCACGCTCATTGTAGGGATACGCGCATTCAATGTCCACAAGGATTTAGCCTTTAAAAATAAAATTCTTTGGGAGTATGCGAATCAGGGAGGGACGGTCATTGTCCAATACAATACCAGTAGAGGACTTGATTCCTCAATTGTAGCTCCTTATCCAATCAGTTTATCCCGTGATCGGGTCACTGACGAAAATTCTGAGGTTACTTTCCTAAACAAACAGCATCAGATCTTCAACATTCCAAATCCAATTTCAACTGTTGATTTTGAGGGTTGGGTTCAAGAACGCGGCTTGTATTTTGCATCAGACTGGAGTAATAAATATACTCCTTTACTTTCGATGAATGATAGTGGAGAAACTCCAAAGAAAGGAAGCTTGTTAGTTGCCGATTATGGCAAGGGTAAGTTTATTTTTACTGGGCTTAGTTTTTTTAGAGAGCTTCCCGCCGGAGTTCCTGGAGCATTCCGTCTTTTTGCCAACCTTATTTCTTACGGAAAATGAAGCAAAGCACCTACATCATCCTAATTGGCTGTAATGCCCTCTATTGGGTACTGTTTTATTTATTTATGCAAAACTTCAGTTAATGCAGCTACTCGATTGGATAATTTTGATTGCAACACTAGCCTTCATAGTACTTTATGGTGTTTGGAAAAACTACAATCATAAAAACATAAACGATTACCTCAAAGGAGGTAATCAAGCCCGTTGGTGGACAGTAGGCCTTTCGGTTATGGCTACCCAAGCCAGTGCAATTACTTTTCTTTCTACACCTGGGCAAGCATACCATGATGGTATGGGCTTTATTCAATTTTATTTTGGACTGCCTTTTGCAATGTTGCTCATCTGCTTGTTTTTTATTCCAGCTTACCACAGATTAAAAGTTTACACAGCCTATGAATTTTTAGAAAATCGATTTGACCTTAGTGTTCGAACACTTACCGCTATTTTATTTTTAGTACAACGAGGACTTGCTGCGGGAATTACCATTTACGCACCCTCAATCATTTTAAGTGTGGTCTTGGGTTGGGATTTAAAGATATTGGTTGTGATGGTTGGGTTATTGGTAATTTCCTATACCATGATCGGGGGGACCAAAACGGTTAATGTCACTCAAAAGCAACAAATGTTTGTCATTTTTTTAGGGATGTTCCTCGCTTTTGGATTTATTTTAAATCGCTTTCCTGAAGGAATTGGCTTTTCAGAAGCCCTCTCCATTGCAGGAAATGCAGGTAAGCTTAATATTATCGACTTTAGTATTGACCTCAATAACCGCTATACTTTTTGGAGCGGTTTGACAGGAGGTTTGTTTTTAGCACTTTCCTATTTTGGTACTGACCAATCTCAAGTGCAACGCTATTTATCGGGTAAGTCCGTAATAGATAGTCAGATGGGACTCATTATGAATGGAGTACTTAAGGTACCTATGCAGTTTTTTATCCTTTTGGTTGGGGTCATGGTATTTGTTTTTTATCAATTTGAACCTGCACCACTTCATTTTAACCCCAAGGCTATTGCTGCTGTAAAATCCTCTGCTAAAGCAATAGAATTCAATCAGCTAGAAAAAGAAAATTTGGAAGTTCAGCTTCAAATAAAAACCGCTTTACTTCAAGGAGATGAAAAGCTTTTTGCGCTAAGTAAACAAAATTTAAAGCAGCGAGAAGACGCAAAGGAAATCATTGCGATAGCTGCACCTGACCAAGAAATTAATGACAAGGATTATGTCTTTATTAGTTTTATCTTAAAATACCTCCCAACAGGGCTGATTGGTCTTTTGTTGGCAGTGATCTTTTCAGCTGCAATGAGTTCCACTGCTTCTGAACTCAACGCGCTAGCAACGACAACCACAGTTGACCTCTACCAAAGAAACAGAGGCGGTCAATCTCCGGCACATTATGTCAATGCCTCCAAAGGGTTTACACTACTTTGGGGTGTTATTGCAATTTTATTTGCTAGTGTAGGAAGTCTTTTTGAAAATCTAATCCAGTTGGTGAACATCATAGGCTCAATATTTTACGGAAGCATTCTAGGGATATTTCTAATTGCAATTTTTATTAAAAGTATCAAAGGGAAAGCCGTCTTTTGGGCGGCTATACTTTCTGAAGGTATCATCATCACACTCTTTCTTTTTGAGGTTGTCAGCTTTTTATGGCTTAATGTAATCGGAGCTGTACTTACTGTTTTATTCGGACTGTTCTTCCAAAATTTATTTAAAGAACATTAAAAAGCATCTTCCATTGATGCTTAAAATAAGTAAAAGTAATTACTGACAGATTTTGGTTATTTTATTATCAATCTAGTGACAGTTTCTATAGATTTGGTGACTATTAATAGTTAGGAGGTACAGTATTTTTTTACTTCTGTTCTATAAGCTAAGCCAAAAAAAAAGACCTTACATCACAGTAAAGTCTTTTTTTACTGTAGCGAGAGGGAGACTTGAACTCCCGACCTCCGGGTTATGAATCCGACGCTCT
>JAYPMN010000122.1:0-5600 GCA_038129925.1 Flavobacteriaceae bacterium | reverse complement strand
CGATGGATGGATTCATTGTAAGCATAGGAGAAGTCAAAATTTTCAGGACTATAAAATCGTCGCTTACCCCCTCCTCTACTGTTTTTACGCACTCCAATCAGACTGACACTTTTTCTTTTTGTGTAGTCAATGGATTGATTTCTTATGGAGTCTCGCTGAGATTGACGCTCAGCAGTATCTAGGCGATCTTCTAATTTAATATCCTGATAAAAAGGATCGTACTCAGGTGTAATAAGCGTTTCACCGGTGGCAAAACTCAATGGAATCTGCAGCCCCCAGTTTTGAGGGACCAATTGCCCCACATTTACATTTGAAATAATGTCATATTGGAGTAACTCTTCCCTAGTGCGTTCGTTAGGAGTCATGTCAATACTTCCAAAGCCAATACTGGAATAGCGACCGGTTGCAGAGAACGTTGCAAAATCTGCAATATTACCATCTAAAGCACCTACAGCAGCCCACCCATCTTGACTGTCAATACCCGAGATTCGCAACTCGTTAAACCACACTTCACCACACAAGGCATCCCCTAGTTGAGTTGAAGGATTTTTAACTCCAATCATCAAGGTTTTTATATTCCCCAAAGAAGGGTTCCCACGAATAGCAAACTTGTATTTCTTTTGTCCTGGGAGTTCGCTAATAGAAGAAAATTCCTGTATAGAATTCAACTCTTCATCAAAATATAGTGTTTCACCTAATCCCAATTGTTGAAGTGCTTTAGCTTTAAGTTTAGCCAACAGATCAATAGAAACTTCTATAGAGTTGGATTCCGGATTCCAAACCTCTTCAGCACTGTATCGGTTGGAAGTATTTTCACTGTATGCTGTGGGTTTTAGCGGAATTTCAATCTGATAATAATTATCTTGATAATCAGTTCCCAATCGAATAAATGCAACTAAACGTTTGTCGAATTCATCTTCTGAACCCTCACCTGGAAGGGCCTCTTGCCCCGGAAGTGATTCTGCATGCAAAAACATTCTCAACTTGCTGTACTGTCGCATGTCTAAATCCAACCCTTTAAATATACCACGAGAATCTGAGGGCTGTAGATCGCATACTCTAAATGAAAGGGATTGCTCATTTTGACGTATGATGGTATTGTTGTTGTTAATCTGCTCTCTTTGAATTTCAGGAGGGAGAACATAATTAATTGGAATTCTGTTTTCATTTTCCAATATATTGACCGTACTGATGTCTACCGTGGTATTGTTATTTACCAAGACTTCATCATTAAGGGGTTTATTGTATCTTCTCCAATCTCCACGTACTAGATCTAATGTGCCGAAACGAAACACAACTTTTTCTTCAAAACCAGTCAATAGCATCCGCATAAAGCGGATGGAGCGTAAATCGTCTATTGCATTTACTTTTTCAAAGTATGTATCAAACGAAGTATTTTCATAATAGCTTTTTTGAATGGGTACTTTAAACTGGATCCAGCGGGTGGTATACTCATCCCCATTGGGTGCGTTGACTTTAATGTTTTCCCTAACGTCTGTTACAAAAGGGTGATTGCCTACCTGCATATTTCTAGCTATTGGAACTCTGTATTCAAAATAACTATCGATAGTGTTCATACTTTGATCCCTGTTGATGTCTTCTGTATCTGGCTCGGTTGTATTTCCTCTATCGTTATCGCTAAAAGCGACGGGTGTATTATTTTCAAAACCATTATATCGCTTGTATCGATCTAAAATTCCTCCATCACCTTGAAGAAAATACTCGTAATTATCTCCAGCAGGATCATTGGCTGGTCCATTGGTGAAAATTGCTTTTTCTTCTTCATCAGATAGGCCATCTAAACCCACATCTTGTAAGATACGATCTTCTTCTACTGCATTAAATGCATAAACCAATGATTGATTTGCTGGAACTTTACCCCAAGGAGTCTCATAAGTTGGAGTTTGTTCACTTGTACTTGGAAGCCCATTTTCAAATTGCTTTCTTCCATCACGGAGGATATCCTCTGAAATATTTCCCAAATGAAAAACCAACTCTCCTAAATCATCAGAAGATGCCTCGTTTTCTGAAAAAGTGTCCAATAACCAGAATTCAATAAACTCTACATTGGATTGTTCAAAATTTGTCGCATTTAACGAACGACTGATTCCTGCCCATTTATCTTTTATATCAGATGCATAAGCATTGTTAGGAGCATTGTTATAGGGTCCTCTTTCATCAGGATAATATGCTAAATCAAAGGTGGGTAGTGTTCTTGGTGTTCCTTGAACTAAATCTTGCTCGGGAAATAATTCATCTATGAAAATTCGTCTGGTTTCATTAGACGAGATATCGTCATTATTTATACCGTCCGGTTGTCTAGAATAGAAAACCTGATCTATTGAATACCACGCTAACTTTGACCTACCGTATCCACTTTCAAGTCCCTCTGCATTTGCCCCAGGAACACCATTTATTGGGACACTAGAAAGGTTCCAAGCTGTAAAACCTTTGATGTCGATATTGGTCTGTGCACCCTCAAAGTCATCAATATAGACATTGGTTTCTCCATTTAATTGGGTGTTTCTTGGGTCATTCGCTACAAGATTAGCCATCTCTCCTCTAAATGATAGTTGAGAAGGTGTATTGGTTTTTATGGTTGGCCATTTATTTACCATTCGAGTCAAAAATGGAATTTCGGTAGAGAAATTTGTGTTGAGACCCATCATGGTATTGTTGACAGGTTCTGTTCCGTAATTTGCTTTTTGGGTAAGCGGATTTTCACTGAGATTAATTAAGGTACCTCCTACATTAATTTTGTCCGAAACCCTATGATTGACATTAAATCCAGAGAAACGCTTGTTTTGCTGATTGAAAAAAGAATTGTTTTCCACAGATATATCAATAGGTATGTTGGAGGCTTTTAGTCCCTCATCCAAAATTTTTACCCGACCGATTTCATAATTGACTATATAATCTAATCCTTCTCTCAAAACTCTTCCACCTGCAGTAACTCGAACCGAGCCTCTAGGAACATTAAATGCTCCAATATTAATTCCATCTCCCCCTTCTGATTTGTAGCGACCTTTTAGCTGAAATTTATTTTTTTCTGTAAACTCTAGTGCAGCGGCCTTGGTCATACTGTACATTTCTCTAAAAACGTACCGCTTTTGGTTTTTGTTGTAGGAGTTTTCTTCTGTATAATTTTCTTTTGCGGACTCTGAATTATCTAATAATTGAAATAAGAATTCTCCAAAAGGCTCTACTTTAGGGAATATGATCCTACCGTATCTGGGGTCGATGGTTATTCCAGGGATATAATCAAAAAAACCGTCCCCATTGGGGACCAAGTCTTGGTAGGCATTCAGTCGATCTAAATCCATGGTATTCAACAATACTTCCTGGTCTAAGCGTTCAGGCCAAATAGAGGCGTCAACTGGAGTCATGTAATTAATTGGGGAGGGGTCAGTATAAAAAATACTTAATCTGAAATCTTCTTCTGATAATTGAAAGGCTCCTGTATTATAAATATTTTTCATCATCAAATCCCATACCGGTTGACGTACGTCTGTCACACTACTCTTCAACATTTTGACAATTAAATTATTTGTTTGTACCACGGCCTGTTGGGGGTTTTGCTGACGGCTATTTCCCTGGATCAGTGATGTTCCCGGTATATCTCCATTTGCAAATTCTCCTACTTGATAAATTCTACCCTGGAAACTATATTGATAGGCGATTCCCAAAATCTCATCATTACTAAGCCTCTGATTTAAAGAGATATATCCTAACTGCGGATGATAGGAAAATTCCTGTTCATTTAATTTTCTCGCACTTTCGAGTATAGCATAATCATAACCTTCACTAACTCGAGTTGGACCAAATCCGTTTTTTACAGTAGCAATATCCCGTATCTCATTGGTCAAAATACCATCAAAGCCTATCTCATCAGGATCAAGTCTATTGACTTCATTTGTAGGAGGATAGTTTGGGTCACTTAAACTTATAAAATTTGAAACCCTATCGTCTAGAGTAGTTCGCTCTGGGTTCGCTTCTCCTAAATCTTGAAGGGCAACGATATTCCGTACATTTTGAGTTTGATACCCCCTATTGGTTACCCAAACTTCTATCCGTGTGATCTGAACAGGCGAATTGATGTACGGATAGGTTTCTAAAAATTTGTCGTAATTATCTCTAAAATATTGACTGATAAAATAATGTCTATCCTCCTCGTAATCTAAAGCGTACAAATCAAATTCTTGTAATTTCCCTCCACCCTGTGTAGTGATATTTTGTGATTGAGAGCGCTGTTCAGAAAAAACTCCCGAAATTGTGGTGTTTCCAAATTTTAAGTCTGCACGGACCCCAAACAAGCTTTGCGCTCCTTGAATCAAATTACTATTAATGGGCATACTGACATTTCCAATGTCGATATTTTGAAGAATCGCATCCTCAGTCACCTTCCCGTTGAGGTATTCAGAAACTCGATTTCCAGCAGCTAGTGGATTTGTTGCCAATTGATTCGCAGTTTGCCGTAAACTTTCAATTTTTTGACGTGCCTGATTTAGAGTATTTTTTCCTTTGTTAATCAGCCCTTTAACCTCATCTACTTGCCGTTTAACTTGACCCAACTGATTTTTTACATCTGAGACTTTGTCTTGAACTTCTCCAATTTTATTTTGCACATCATCAAATGTAGAACCCAATTTTCCAGGAAGCATCCCTGGAACTATATCTTGAAGCTCAGACAATTGCGGAGGATTGAATTGTATTTTAACAAGATTTTGGAAATCAAAGGTAGATTCAGTATCGTAATTGGCTGTTATCTGCAGGCGTTCTCCTATTCTCCCCAACAAACTCAAACTAATTCGCTGATCAAACTCAAAGCCTGGAGATCTGCGATTGATGACCGAGGCAATGGGGTTGTCATTTCTCTGGTACCTGTACCCCAAATCGATTCCTATAGAGCCTTGAGGGGATATATCTATGGCATTACTTCCAAAAATAGACTCAAAAAACTTGTTGTTTACGTACAATTCGGGAAGTAAGTTTTTTTGGGTCTCTTCCACATTAGCTCCTCTACCGCTCAATGCCTGAACTTTTTCTTGGAAATAAGTTTGCATCTTCTCCTTAAGGACCAAAGCTTCGTATTCCTTGACCGTTAAAACTAAAGGGACACTAATGGGATATCCTCCGATTTCTTGAGAAAAGATATATCGGTCTGTAGTTGGATCATAGGTATACTTACTTGTGACACTGCTCGGATTAGGGAGTTCAATAGTTCCTACATCTGCACTGTCTTGTGCCATAACAAGCCCACAACTAAAAATCATCCATACAAGAAGGTGGATGAAGACCTGATATGATTTTAAAACTACTTTATGAGTCTTTTCAAACAAATGGTTTTACAATTTATTCAAAGCCGCTTTAATAAGCGCTTCCACTGTGCTTTTTGGATTGCTTTGAATCACGTTATCTATTACTTTCTCAGACTGCTTTCTTGAATAACCAAGAACCTCCAAGGCTGATAACGCTTCTTCTTTAATTGTATTGTTTGAAAATGCTTGAATTTGTTCACCTTCAAAGAGGTTTAACATTTTGTCTTTTAATTCGATTAATACCCTTTGAGCTGTTTTTAAACCAATTCCTTTTACGGATTT
>JAYPMN010000121.1:3242-5619 GCA_038129925.1 Flavobacteriaceae bacterium | reverse complement strand
ATAAAAAACTAAAGCCCGCATTCTTTTTTACACCCCCATGACAGCTTATACACTTATCATTGATTATAGGCTTAATCTGGGTATTAAAATCAATTGGGGGGGGCTGTTGGCAGGCCTCAAGAAAGAAAAGGCATAGAAAAATAACTCCTTGAATAGTGCATTCAGTAAGTCGATTCATTTTAAGCATTTTATAATTGAATACTAATCTTCTAGTAAAATTCATCGTTTAAAATACTAATTATTAATTAAATCTTATTCGAAATTTTTTGTTTGAAAGTGATGGAGGCTTTTAAGGAAGGCCTGCCCTTAAATAAAAAAGCCTCTACAAAATGTAAAGGCTTTAGGAGTGCGGGTGAAGGGACTCGAACCCCCACGCCGTGAAGCACTAGATCCTAAATCTAGCGTGTCTACCAATTTCACCACACCCGCTTAAGGAGGACAAATATAATTAAGTTTTCCTATTAATTTTCTACTTCTAAAAAAAATACATTAGTTAGCTTTGTGACTATTCAACGAACGATTATGATGTCACTTTCAAACGACCAAAAACGCTACTTAGAGGAATGGATGGATTTTTTAAAAATACCGTCAGTTAGTGCAGATCCTGCATTTGACCAAGAGGTAGCTAATGCCGCTGAATGGGTAAAAAATGCACTTGATAAAGTGGGCTGTGCAAATACAGAAATTATTCCTACCAAAGGACATCCCATAGTGTATGGCGAACAATATCTTGATCCTAAGCTCCCAACAGTGTTAGTTTACGGTCATTATGATATACAGCCTCCAGACCCGGTTGAATTATGGGACAGCCCACCTTTTGAGCCTTTGATTAAAAACACTTCTATACACCCTGATGGTGCCGTTTTTGCCAGAGGAGCCTGTGATGATAAAGGACAACTATTTATGCACATCAAGGCTTTTGAAATAATGAAAAAAGAAGGCTTACTCGGCTGTAATATCAAATTTATGATAGAAGGAGAAGAGGAAGTCGGAAGCGACCATCTAGAAGAGTTTGTTAAAAACAACAAATTAAAATTAGAATGCGATGTGATTTTGATTTCTGATACAGGAATGATTTCAAAAGAACAACCCTCCATCTCTACTGGTCTAAGAGGTTTGAGTTATATGGAAGTTACAGTAACTGGACCCAATCGCGACTTACATTCCGGTTTATACGGAGGAGCTGTTGCCAATCCAATCAATGTGCTATGTGAAATGATTACTAAGCTACACGATGATCAAAAACGAGTGACCATTCCTGGCTTTTATGATAGGGTTGACGAGCTTTCAAAAATCGAGAGAGAGGAAATGGCTAAAGCCCCTTTTGATTTAACAGAGTTTAAGGCATCTATAGGGATCAAGGAAGTCTCAGGTGAAGCTGGTTATTCCAATGAAGAACGCAGAACAATTCGACCAACTTTAGATGTCAATGGAATTTGGGGAGGCTATACTGGTGAAGGGGCTAAAACAGTTATCCCGAGTAAAGCACATGCAAAAATTTCTATGCGTTTGGTGCCCGATCAAGACTGGAATGAGATCAGTGAATTGTTCACAACGCATTTTCAATCACTCGCGCCAGAAGGCGTGACAGTCGAAATTGAAACGCATCATGGAGGATATGCCTATGTTACTCCAACGGACAACCTAGCTTATAAGGCGGCACACCAAGCTTATTTGGATACTTTTGGTATCCCACCCATACCAAGTCGTGGAGGGGGAAGTATTCCTATAGTACCAATGTTTGAAAATGAATTAGGAGTAAAATCAATTTTGATGGGATTTGGTTTAGACTCTGATGCCATACATTCTCCAAATGAACATTACGGGCTCTTTAACTTTTTTAAGGGAATTGAAACTATACCTAAGTTTTACGAGCACTACATCAGACTTCAAAAAGAGTCAGCCTAAACCATAAAGAGATCAGCTGCCAATCCATCAGTCAAAAATTTGGCGCTTTTGGCTATTTTTAAGTGGTCGCCATCCCAATAAAAATGTTGTTTTTCTAAATGTCTTGCGGCTTGTTCTTCGAGATACATCGCGTAGCGCAGACCAAATCTTGATTTTACAAATTCCAGAGAAATTCCTTCAATAGTTCTCAAACCAGTCATCAAATATTCATTGTATCTGTCTTTTACAGTAAGTTCTTCCTGCTCCAAAGCAAGCTTGCCCTCTTCTATCGCTTTGAGATATAACTGATTATTGGATACATTCCACTTTCGAATGCTCTTGCCGTCATAACTGTGTGCAGCCGGGCCTATACCGAGGTAGGGCTTGCCTTTCCAGTAATTTTGATTGTTGACCGAAAAAAAGGAAGGTTTCCCAAAATTTGAAAACTCGTAATTGACATAACCCAAATCCTCCAATTTTTGGATCATTA
>JAYPMN010000121.1:0-3142 GCA_038129925.1 Flavobacteriaceae bacterium | reverse complement strand
TGTTTTAACTCTTTTTTCATGGCCTCCCATAAGCTGCCTTTATTTTTTAAAGAGGTGGAAAAATGAAAGTTGCAGTAGTGACAAGCCTGCTTGCAAAATGGGTAATGAAAGTAGAGATTAGACATCGAATAACCTCTTTAGGATTTTACTTTTTTGGGGTTTTGATTTACGTAAGCCCCCCAACCTGAATAATTTTTTTCGTTAGTTTTTTTACCCATATTGTAATAATGACAAACTGCTGCAGCAAGTCCGTCAGTAGCATCTAAATTTTTGGGTAGTGTTTTGATTTTTAAAAGCTGCTGAAGCATTTTAGCTACCTGTTCTTTAGATGCGTTTCCATTACCTGTAATAGCCATTTTAATTTTTTTAGGAGAATATTCTGTAATGGAAATTTCTCTGGACAAACCAGCAGCCATCGCAACTCCTTGAGCCCTTCCCAATTTTAGCATGGATTGAACGTTTTTCCCAAAAAATGGAGCTTCCAGTGCCATTTCATCTGGATGATATTCATCTATCAATTCAAGAGTGCGTTTAAAAATGTGGTGTAATTTTAAAAAGTGATTATCGTATTTCTTGAGATGGAGCTCATGCATTTGAATCAACCGCATGGATTTTTGAGTAATGGAGATCAATCCAAACCCCATGATTGTGGTTCCTGGGTCTACCCCTAAAATGATCTGCTCTTCCTGCATTAGTTTGATTACTGAGCTAAAATACGGATGGGCAATTGAAATTCAGTTTCTACATAGGTACCAACATTAGACTTGACAGCTGGCTTCCCTTGGGGGAGTTGATAAACAGCATCTAATAGAATCGTTTCTATTTCAGGAAAGGCATTCCGTAATACATTTGAATAATCCGCATTCTCTAGGGAAATATACCCTTCTTTATCTACTATGATGGATACCAGAAATTCCTCATCAATTTGCTCGTTAGCTTCCGGTAGATTTTCATTAAGATAGTCACTTATAGTAGTGGTGATTAAAGCCTGAAAGCATTTCATCATTTCCTCTGCCTCAAGTTCATCACAAGAGTCAAAACTTGGACCAATATCCTGAGAAGACCAAGCGGATGCGTCATTTATTTCTTTAGTTGTAACAGTTGTTGATTCAAATAAATGGCAGCTTGTGAACTGGAATAAAAATAAAACTATTAAAAAACGTGGGTGGTATTTTGAAGAATAAATCATGTGATAAATTATTAAATAAAGTTACAATTTTTATTTATTTTGGACACAACAATGCTCCTTATTCAAATCAATACTAGTACTTATGGATCTTTTTTTAATTTGTACAGCGGCTTTCTTTATTTTACTAGGTATCGCGGGAAGTTTTTTACCTGTAATCCCTGGTCCACTAACCTCGTGGATAGGATTGTTAATACTGAGTTTTAGTTCAGCAGTTGCTATCACTACTAACTTTTTAATCATTAGTTTTTCTATAGCATTGTTTATTTTTTTATTGGATATTTTCATACCAATTATAGGTGCTAAAAAATTTGGTGGGGGTAAAGGAAGTACTTACGGAGCAAGCATTGGTCTTATAATCGGAATTCTATCTTTAGGTCCTTTTGGCATACTCATAGGGCCTTTCTTGGGTGCTTTTTTCGGAGAACTGATTGTCAGCAAGACCAATAAAAAAGGAGCTTTAAATGCTGCCTTTGGATCACTTATCGGCTTTCTCTCAGGTGTTTTTCTAAAATTTATAGTTGGCCTTGCCTTTGGGTTTTACTTTATCCGTTTTGTCTGGAATGCTAGAGGAGTATTTTAATAATACTCACAAAGCAACCCCCTTTCACCAAAAATTCAATCAAACCACAACATTATATTTATTTTTGGGAGGTGTTTGATTGTAGGTAATTTCTTACACGTTTTAAGTTTAGAAGACGATTAGGATAAAGATTAGTATTTTTGAAGTTGATATCAAGTTTATGGAATTATTTTTAATCACATTCGGACTGCTGTTTTTAGCCTTTGCAGGAATTTCAATTAAAATATGGGGTAAAAAAGGAGGTGAATTTGCAGGTACTTGTGCAAGTCAAAGCCCATTTTTGAATAAGGATAACCAACCTTGCGGGCTTTGTGGTAAAATGCCTGAAGAGACTGAATGCAAGAGTACCGCCTCTTTCAACAACTAATAACCTAGCCGAGTGAATGTATAGGGAAGAAGAAGTAATTAAAAATGCAAAAGCAAACGACCAACTTGCTTTTAATACACTATTTAATAAATATTGGGACTCTGTATACGCTTTCTTACTTTCGAGAACGGCCGATACAAACAAAGCAGAGGAGCTTGCTTTAGAAACTTTTTCAAAAGCCTTTGATCGAATTGACAGTTTCAATCAAAAACTGAGCTTTGTTTCTTGGATAATGACTATTGCCAAAAATCATCATATCGATAATTTAAGAAGCTCAAAAAAACAAGCTGAAAATACAGATCAAGTCTTTGACTTGAAGTCAAAAGAACTTTCAAGCCATGATCTATCCCCTGAGGAACTTCTGATATCTGACCAAAACCTTGACTTTGTGTTGTTACAAATTAAGTCATTAAAAAAAGACTATCGCACTATATTGAAACTTCGTTACTTTGACGATTTATCCTTAAAGCAAATTGAAGAATTCTTAAACGAACCTGCTTCTACTGTGAGGGTAAAGCTTTTTAGAGCAAAAAAGATGTTGGCAAATAAATTAGATCGTGAGTAAGTTTAAACTTTCCAAACTAGGTCCTGGTCTTTTATTTGCTGGAGCAGCTATAGGTGTTTCTCACCTCGTCCAATCTACTAGAGCTGGTGCAGATTTCGGCTGGGGGTTGGTATGGGCTCTTTTACTAATTAACTTATTTAAATATCCTTTTTTTCAATATGGTCCTCGTTATGCTCAGGCCACTGGAGAAACCCTTTTAGACGGGTATCACAAGTTAGGAAAATGGTATTTGTGGGCCTATTTTATACTGAATATGGGAACTATGTTTACCATTCAAAGTGCTGTAACTATAGTGACCGCTGGTCTTGCTTCTACCTTATTTGGTCTAACATCAAATATAGTAATCTGGGGTATCGTCATTACGCTTTCTTGTAGTGCTATTTTAGTATTAGGGAAATATCAATGGCTTGATAAATTAATCAAGGTCATTATGATAACTTT
>JAYPMN010000120.1:0-5678 GCA_038129925.1 Flavobacteriaceae bacterium | reverse complement strand
CCTTGTTCGATAAGATCGTAAAACTGATCTAGTTTAGGAAGTACTACTATTCGAGTTCTTCTATTTTTAGCACGGTTAGCAGCTGTATCATTGTCAGCAATAGGAACATAATAACTTCTACCTGCAGCAGTCATACGAGCTGGTGCAACACCAAAGTCATTTTCAAGTATACGAACAACAGAAGTAGCACGTTTAACTGAAAGATCCCAATTGTCAACAATACCGTCAATTTTGATTGGCACATTGTCAGTATGACCCTCTACCATAAATTCTAAATCTGGCTTATCATTTACTACTTGAGCGACTTTACCTAAAACTTCTTTTGCTTTAGAAGTTACAGTGTAACTACCACTTCTAAATAAGAGTTTGTCAGAGATTGAAACATAAACCACCCCTTTCTCTACATTGATTTCAATGTCCTCGTCACTCATGTTTCCTAACACACCTTTAAGGCTAGTTACTAAAGCTAGGGTTACAGAATCTTTCTTAGTAACTGCATCTTGCATACGTTGTATACGAATGTCTTTCTCTTTCATACTCTCTAAAGACATTTCAAGATTCTCGGCTCCTTTTTGAGAGAGGGTAGTCAAGTTCCCGATATTATTGATAAGATCTTGATTGTTAGCTTTAAGAAACTGGTTTTGTTCAGTTAGTGTAGCTAGTTGAGCAAGAGCAGACTCTTTTTCCTCATTACAAGTATTTAGTTTAACAGTCGCAGCGTCTAATAAATTTTTAGTGTTTTGTTGTAATTCTTCAAGCTCAGTAAACTTTTTCTGTGATACACAAGAAGATAAAAGTATTCCTGATACTACTAAAGCGATCGCTTTTTTCATAATGATGTTATGTTTTAATTTAGATTATACAAATAAACTGAATTTTATTTATAATTATTGTTCAAATCCTTGAAATTTAACCTTCTTAGCAGAAAATAGTCAATAAAAATACTTTTTCTTAAAAAATACCTGGTGCTATGTTTTGTGTTTTTTCGCAATAAATTATTGGATCTAAACATTTTATAAAACGCAAAGTGTGCTTTGATTATTGCAAGAGTTGCACTAAAATTGAATTGAAATAGATAGGCAACCCCAATCAGTCCGTCCAATACTAGTTTTTTAAATAAAGTAGTGTAAAGTCGAGTTTTGGGAAGATTTTTGGCACACATAAGCAATGAATTTCTATGGTTTAAAAAGATTTTTTTTGGTGATGGGGGTAGGGTTGCCCCGCCTACATGGAAAACCTTTGAATTACCAACAGCTTCAATAGTATAGCCATGATTAAAAATGCGCCAACACAGGTCAATCTCTTCTTGGTGTGCAAAAAAGCGATTGTCAAATCCGTTAAACTCCCAAAAAAAACTGCTTCGGATCAAAAAGCATGCACCACTGGCCCAAAAGATTGGAACCGTTTCATTATACTGGCCTTTATCTTCTTCACAGCGGTTGAAAATTCTTCCTCTGCAAAAGGGGATTCCTAAAGCATCAATATAGCCTCCAGCTGCACCAGCATACTCAAAATGAGTACGCTTAGAATGATCTAAAATATGAGGCTGAACAGCTACTGTATTTAAATGCAATTCTAAATGTTGCAAAAGAGGGGAGAGCCAGTCTGCCGTCAACTCGATATCCGTATTTACAAGAGCGTAATAATCTGCTTTTACATTCTTTAAGCCCTCGTTATAGCCACCAGCATAACCTAGATTAGAATTTAACTCAATGCAGTCTACCTCAGGATGATTTTTTGAAACCCAATCTACAGACTCATCTGTTGAGCCATTATCTATCAAAACAAGCTTTGCTTGCTTGCTGTTTTCAATGGCTGTAGGGAGGAATTTTTTTAATAATTCCAAGCCGTTATAATTCAATAAAACTACAGCTACGCTTTTCATTGAGTCGAAGTGAAATTTGGAAGTTCCTTAATAAAGTGATACCGCTGATTCGTGTAATCCATAGTGCAAAAATAGTGATTCAAACCATTGGTAAGCATCATGTATTGACTCTTGGCTTCTAAATTGTATTGTGCAATTTGATCAAAGACCTGTTGGTCGAGTTTAACCGAGGTTGCTTTACACTCTACTAGTAGTAAATTCCCTTGGTTGGGATTGACAACCATAACATCAAAACGCTTACGCGTATTGTACAGCTTGATTTCATTCTCTACTTTGACCCATGAGGCAGGATAGTTTAGGGTATGAATCAAATAATTTATGCAATGTACACGTACCCATTCTTCAGGAGTACACCGAAGCCATTTTTTACGAATTTGGTCAAAGACAAAGGGTTTATTTTCCTTATTTTTGAGCTGAACCGCACCGGCTGGAAAATTGAGTTTTTCCATACTGTAAAAGTGCAATAAATTTTTAATATGCAGGCGTTCTTTACGCTACTTTCAAAAATTGACAGCGATCAATTTTCTCCATTTTATTTGCTGTCTGGCACGGAGTCATATTACATTGATTCAGTACTTACTGCACTGACCACAAAATTAGTCGATGAAGCTAGTCGAGACTTCGATTACACCCTGTTTTTTGGAAAAGAAGCCCAGGCTTCTGAAATCATTGAAACAGCCAAACGTTACCCTATGATGTCCAAGTTTAATGTGGTTGTAGTTAAAGAAGCCCAGCAACTCACTCAAACCGCTTTTGATGAGTTAGCCGCCTATGCAGTACAACCAACCCAGCAGAGTATAATAGTGCTTTGTCATATGCACAAAGCTTTTGACAAAAGAAAAAAACTGTATAAAGCAGTGGAGAAAACAGGAGAGGTCTTGACCGTTAAACCGCTCTATGACAATCAAATTCCACAATGGATCAGTCAGCATGCAAAATCCATGCAATTGGATCTTACACCAACAGCAGTAGAATTACTCTCTACCTATGTAGGCGCGAATTTATCCCGACTTTCAAGTGAGCTAAAAAAGTTAAAGCTGGTCGCACAACCTAGTGAAACACTTGATGTTGACGCTATTGAAAAATATATCGGAGTCAGTAAAGAATTCAATAGCTTTGAACTACAAAAGGCAATTGGCTTGGGAAATTTTACATTGGCCTTTCAAATAGTACAATACCTTACAAGAAATGCTAAAGCAAATCCTTTGGTTCTCGTCCTTTCTTCCTTGCATTCATACTTTCAGAAATTACTTCTTTTAAAAGGAGTCTCAGACCCTAAAAATGCAGCTTCAGCCATTGGTGTATCTCCTTATTTTCTCAAAGAATATGAAGCGGCAGCTATGCGTTTTAATATGCGTCAAATAACTACTGCAATGAGCTGTATTTTCGAAGCGGATCTAAAAAGTAAGGGTATTAACAGTGTGAATTCTGGGTCTGAGGAAATATTAGAAACCCTACTTTTAAAACTATTTACGCTTTAGTCAACTGACTATAAAGGGAATTGTTTGGGATCAAACTCATTCATGATGCTGTAAGCAGCTTCAAATACGTCATCCACAGAGGGTTTAGAAAAATAGTCTCCATCACCACCATAAGCAGGTCGGTGTGCCTTAGACGAAAGTAGTTTAGGAGCGCTGTCCAATAGTGAAAAAGCGGCCTGCTTTTCGACCAGTTGTTGCAATATATAGGAACTCGCACCGCCGGGCACATCCTCATCTACGATAAGCAGTCGGTTGGTTTTGGCAATACTCTCTCTAATTTCTTCTTTTAAATCAAAGGGAATTAGAGTCTGCACATCGATAATTTCAATATCTATCCCTACTTCAGTAAGTCTTTGGGCAGTTGCTTCAACTATTCTCAGGGTAGAACCGTAAGAAACCACGGTAATGTCTGCACCCGAACGCATGATTTCTATTTGCCCTAAGGAAACAGAAAATTCTCCTAGATTAGAGGGGAGTGTTTCCTTAACGCTATACCCATTTAAAGATTCGACAACAATGGCCGGTTGTTCAATTTGAAGTAGGGTATTGTAAAACCCTGCGGCTTGTGTCATGTTTCGAGGAACCAATAGGTGAATCCCGCGAAGCAAATGTATTATACCTCCCATGGGAGACCCGGAATGCCAAATACCTTCTAAACGATGCCCTCTTGTTCTAATGATTAAGGGTGCAATTTGTTTACCTAAGGTGCGGTAATTGAGTGTTGCTAAGTCATCACTTAAAATCTGGATGCAATACAATATATAGTCTAGGTATTGAATTTCGGCAATCGGGCGCAATCCTCTTAGGGCCAAACCTATTCCTTGTCCAACTATAGTCGCTTCTCGTATTCCAGTATCAGCAATTCTCAACTCGCCGAATTTATTTTGCAAGCCTTCCAATCCGTGATTTACGTCACCAATCTTGCCTACATCTTCTCCAAAAAAGAGTAAGGAATCGTATTTATTTAACAAAGCCTCAAAATTATCTCTAATGATGATGCGTCCATCTACTGCCTCAGCATCCTCATTATATTCCGGCTTTTTGGCTTTAAAGTTGATTAATTCATCTTTAGAAACTGTGTAGAGATGAGAGGATACTTTATCCTTCATTTCAGTAGACAATGCATTAAGCCACTGTTCAAAGTCCTGAAGTTTAGCATTAGGGTGTTTAGCTAAAACCGTTTTTATTTGTCTCGCTGAAGAAATAATATCCTTAAATCCAAGTTCCAGAACTTGTTCCAGTTTGGAAAAGATAATTTGAATTTTAGGGTCGTTATGGGTTTCCTTTTTGAGGCTTGGCAAATAAGACAATAGTTTTGCCTTTTGTGTGAATATAGGAGCTTGATAAGCCTCCCAAGAAGCTCTTTTTGCTGCCCTTACTTCCTTCAAAGCCTCCTCTTCTATTTTAATGAGTTCAGCTTCTTTAGCCAGACCTTCTTTAAGAATCCACTCTCGCATTTTTAAATTGCAATCGTATTCTTTTTCCCACTCCAAGCGTTCTTTTGACTTGTAGCGTTCGTGGGATCCAGAAGAGGAATGACCGAGGGGCTGAGTAAGTTCAGTAACGTGAACCATCACTGGTACATGCTCAGTACGCGCTAAAGTAGCGGCTTTTTCATAAGCTTCAATAAGTGCAAGGTAATCCCAGCCCTTTACTCGTATAATTTCCAATCCGTTTTCAGTGTCAGTTCGTTGAAAGCCCTCTAAAGCCTCTGAAATACTTTCTTTAGTGGTTTGGTCTTTATTGGAAACAGATATACCGTAACCATCATCCCAAATGCTTATAACCATCGGAACTTGTAGGACACCAGCAGCATTGATTGTTTCAAAAAACATTCCCTCACTTGTACTTGCATTTCCAATTGTTCCCCAAGCTATTTCGTTTCCATTTTTGGAGAATTTATCACTGTTTTGTGTGTTATATTCGCGATATACTTTTGACGCCTGGGCTAGGCCGAGGAGTCTGGGCATCTGAGAGCCAGTAGGAGATATGTCTCCGCTGTGATTTTTTAGGTTGACCAAGTCCAGCCATTCGCCTTTATCATTTCTAAAAGGTGTCGCAAAATGACCTCCCATTTGTCGTCCACCAGACATAGGTTCTATGGATTGGTCCAAGTGAGCGTATAGCGCAGCAAATACATTAGAAACGGTGAGTAGTCCCTGTGCCATGAGCAAGGTTTGATCTCTGTAATATCCGGACCTGAAATCCCCGTTTTGAAAAAAATGATTCATTGCCAATTGAGGCAATTCTTTACCGTCACCAAAAATTCCAAATTTTCCTTTACCTGAAAAAACCTCACGTCTACCTAGTAA
>JAYPMN010000119.1:0-5683 GCA_038129925.1 Flavobacteriaceae bacterium | reverse complement strand
TTACAATGGAAGATAAGATCAAGGTTTGGAACAAAACAGAACCCATCAAAAAAGGAGACGAAGAATCAGAAGAGGATAACGACTAATACTCAATCTTTAAGACAAAGAATAATGAACATTGAAAAACCTCAATTTCAAAATATGAATAATAGAAGCCTAGTTATAAGTACTGTTTTATTTCTTTTCACTTTTGCACTAACCGCACAAATACAGGAGTATACGTTGGAAGAGTGCATCCTAATTGCCCTGGATAAAAATATTAGTGTCAAACAATCTGAGCTTGACTTAGAATCAGCAGAGATTGATAAAGCTGATGCCATAGGTAATTTTCTTCCCAGATTTAATGCCCAATCACAACACATTTGGAATAACGGTTTGAGTCAGAACATTACCAATGGTTTGATTGAAAATCTTACCACTCAATTCTCCTCTTTTGGAGGGAATATTGGGGTCACACTATTTAACGGTAGGCAAAATGTCAATCAGTTGTCTCGAGCGAATTTAAACATATTGGCACGTCAGTATCAGTTAGAGGATATGAAAGACGACATTAGTCTGTTTGTTGCAAATGCTTATTTACAAGTGATGTTTAGCAAAGAGTTAGAACAGGTACAAAGATATCAACTCGAATTGGCAAAGCAAGAACTGGAACGCACCCAATTGAGTATCGATGCGGGAATTTTAACAGCAGCTGAAATCTACGAGATTGAAGCAAATGTAGCTACTCAAGAGCAAGCTGTAATTCAAGCTGAAAATACCTATCGCCTTTCTAGAATAAGTCTGGCCCAGTTGCTTCTTATTACTGACTTTGAAAATTTTGATATTGCACAAGAGGAATTTGATATTCCATTTTCTGAAATCTTAGGTAAAACTCCAAAAGCAATTTATGAGAAAGCATTGACATTTAGAAATGACATCAAATTGGGAATTACAAATCTAGAGCTGGCTGAAAAAGAAATTGATTTGGCTAAAGGGGCTTTAATGCCCACTTTGTCCGCCTTTTACAATTACAACACACGAATTTCATATTCAGATCGACTTGTAGAAACTGGAGAATTCATAAAGGCTCCCATTGGTTTTGTTCAAGATAATGGAGCTATAGTAGTAAGTCAATTTCCACAAAGAGATGTAGCTAAGGCATTACCTTTTGGTACTCAGTTTACTCAAAACGACGGTCAGAGCTATGGCCTTTCTTTAAACATTCCCATCTTTAATGGACTTGCTGCAAAAAACAATATCAAAAGACGAAAGCTGAATTTAGAGCGGATTGGAAACCAATTGGAACAAACCAAATTAGACTTGGAAAATACCATAAATCAAGCCTATAACGATGCAGAAGGAGCGTATAAATTTTATGACGCTTCAGAAAAAACACTCTTCGCTCGCCAGCAAGCATTTGAAATTGCAAAGCAACGTTTTGACGCTGGGGTATTGAATTCATTTGATTATGTCCAAGCAAGACAACGATATCAAATTGCCGCTTCAGACATTATCCGCGCTAAGTTTGATTATATTTTTAAACTTAAGGTATTGGAATTCTATTTTGGCCTCGAGATGTAAACGATACCTTCTTTTTGATTTTTATGTACCAATGACGGTTTAAAAAGCGTAAAAAAAGAAGTATTTTTAGTCACTAACAGTAAGAAAATGAATCTCGAACTCAAAGATAAATCTGTTTTAATTACAGGATCAACTTCAGGTATTGGATATGCAATTGCAAAAATACTTTTAAAAGAAAGATCAGTCGTCTACATCAATGGCCGTAGTGAGGATAACGTAGCTAAAGCTGTAGCAAGTCTAAAAGAAGAAGTACCCAATGCAGTAGTAAAAGGTTTTGTACTTAATTTCCTCAATGCTCAAGAGATTCAAATCCAACTGAAACAACTCCCCAAAATAGATATCCTTATTAACAATGTTGGAGTCTACACTTCAAAGCCCTTTTTTGATACTTCAGCTCTGGATTGGCAAACCCAGTTTCAGGTAAATGTAATGAGTGGGGTTGAACTTTCAAAGCATTTAATGCCTGGTATGCTCAAACAGAATTGGGGTCGTATTTTATTTATTTCTAGCGAATGTACTTATTTAGTTCCTCCAGATATGATTTCTTACAGTGCTACCAAAGCTGCCCTTCACGCAACGTCACGAGGGCTTTCACGTCTAACAAAGTCAACAGAAGTAACCGTAAACACAGTAGTTCCAGGATCAACACTCACAGAAGGGGCTGAAGTTTTTTTAAATGATAAAGCCAAAGCAGAAAACAAACCTATAGAGGAGGTTGAACAGTCATTTTTTAAAGAAGAAAGATCCAATTCGCTTCTGCAAAGATTTGCGAAGGTAGAGGAGGTCGCTTCAACAGTTGCTTATCTTTGCAGTCCGTTATCCAGTGCGACTAACGGTTCTGTTATTAAAGTGGATGGTGGGAGCTCTGGTGGGATTTTATAGTTAAACTGATGGCATATATACTTCATCTTGAAACATCCACTAAGCAATGTTCAGTTGCTCTTGCCAATAAAGGTAAATTATTAGCATCGCGCATTATTCTCAACGAAAGCTTTAGTCACAGCGAAAAATTACATTTATTTATTTCAGAAGTTTTGGAGGAGGCTAAGCTTAAAACTACTGATTTAAACGCGGTAGCAGTAAGCAAGGGTCCAGGCTCCTACACAGGTCTTAGAATAGGGGTCGCTGCTGCAAAAGGACTGTGCTTTGGATTGGACATTCCTCTTCTTGCCATAAACGCTTTAGAGATTCTTGTGCAAGCTTCTACCCAAGAAAATACAGACTTCATCATTCCAATGATGGACGCCAGACGAATGGAAGTTTATACTGCTGTTTTTGACTCGAGTAAGCACTGGGTTGAAGGTACTTCAGCGCTGGTTTTAAGCCAGGATTCTTTTAAAGAATTTCTCAAAGATCAAACTGCATTTGTGTTGGGTGATGGAGCTCAAAAATTCAAGGAATTATCCCCTGAAATCAATGCGGTTTTCCCCTCAGAGACCTTTTACCCTAAGGCTATAGATATGATCGGCTTAGTTTGGGAAAAATTCAATAGTCAATCTTTTGAATCATTGGCTTATTTTGAGCCTTTCTATCTTAAAGATTTTCAAACAACACCTCCAAAAAAAAATTTAGGGTTTTAGCTATTGAGGGCAACAACACTCTTTATTTTACCAGGCATCATTTCTTTAAGCATATTTTCGATACCGTTTTTTAGGGTAAAAGTTGAGGAAGGACACCCACTACAGGCACCTTGTAATATCACTTGAACAGTTTTGTCTACTTCGTTATAGGAATCAAATTGAATATTTCCTCCGTCTGATGCTACAGCTGGCTTGATGTATTCATCTAAAATTGAAATAATTTGAGATTCAGTTTTACTGAGATTTTCGGCAGTAGACTCATCTGTAGTCTCTAGTTTTTGAGGGATTTCTTTTAAAATGAGTTTGCCTTCTTCTATGTACTTTCGGATAAACTCTCGAACCTCCATAACTATATTATCCCATTCAGCAACTTCGTATTTTGTAATCGAAACATAATTTGCATCGATAAAGACTTCCTTTACAAAAGGGAAGTGAAAAAGCTGTTGGGCCATAGGCGCATTATTGGCCTCATCAATATTTTTAAATTCAACAGTTTGTGTTACCAATGGTTTATTGGCAACAAACTTCATCACTGCTGGATTTGGAGTACTTTCAGCATAAACACTTACTGGAATTTTATCATTAGATGTCATTTCGATGACTACACCTCCGTCATTGAGGTACTGTTGTAGCTGTTCTTGAACCTCTTCGATAACCTCAGCCCATTCCAATATGTCAAAGCGTTCAACTTCTAATTGACTTTCAAATAATCGAACAGACTTTACGAAGGGTAAATAAAACAGCTGTTGAATCAAAGGAGCTCCTTTTGCTTCATCAATGTTTTGATAGTGAATTTCTTCCTTAGGTCCAACGGGTTGATTGAATTTAAATTTTGCCCAAGGATTTCCCTTTTCTGTCAGTGTATTTATTTGATAGCCTTTCATTTTATTTTTCTCATTGGTTAAGCATACTTTGGTGTCAAAAATAGTCAATACCTGAGGAAATTTAGAATACAATTCCTCCTAATTAAGGAATTTTCTTTTTTGTAAATTTAGAATTCAAATTTCAAGAGATGTTGATCAAATCTGTTAGGGGGAATACTCCAGTATTTGGGGAAGATTGTTTTTTTGCAGAAAACGCTACTATGATCGGTGATATCAAAATGGGGGATCATTGTTCGGTATGGTATCAGGCAGTTGTTAGAGGCGATGTTAATAATATTGTTATTGGTGATTATGTAAATATTCAAGATGGAGCAGTGATACATGCTACGTATAAAAAATCTTCAACCACTATTGGAAATAATGTTTCTATCGGGCACAATGCCATAGTCCACGGTTGTACGATAGAGGATAATGTATTGATAGGTATGGGTAGTATAGTAATGGACCACTGCAATATAGGATCTAAAAGTATTATAGCCGCTGGAGCTGTCTTAACTCAAGGGACAATAGTCCCCCCAGGATCAGTTTACGGGGGTGTTCCAGCTAAAAAAATTAAAAGCCTGAGCAATGAGCTTCAGAAAAATGAAATTGAGCGTATAGCAAAGAATTATCTTCTATACGCTTCATGGTTTAAAACTGAGGAATAAAAAAACCATCCGGAGATGGTTTTTAAATTTTAAAAATGGATTTTTTTAAAATCCTAAATCTGTTTTGACATCTGCCATCAAATCTTTTCCAGCTGCCATAATCACACTACCCCCTGGGCTAGAATCTAAAACATAATCAAATCCCTGAGCAGCAGCAACTTTTTCTATTGCTTCTCTGGCTTTATCATACAAAGGACGCATCATGTCTGCAGAACGCTTTTGAAGTTCTTGAGCAGCGGTTTCTCTAAACTCTTGTATGCGCTGTTGCATTTCCTGTAGTTCAACCTGTCTTTGCTGATTGATCAAGTCAGTTTGATTTTGTGCATCTCCCTGATAGGTTTGTGCTTTGGTTTGAAATTCTTTGACAGAATTTTCCATCTCTTTAGCGTATTGGTCTTCTAATTTCTTCAATTCACCTTGAGCGGCAATAACCTCAGGCATCTCACTGATGAGTTGCTGAGTATTGATGTGTGCTACTTTTGACTGAGCTGTTAGCGTCAAAGGTGCAATAAAAAGAGTCAAACTGAGAATAAGTGTAGATAAGAGTTTCATAAATGTTTGGTTATTAATTCTTTAAACTTGAAGCTTTTGATTTTATCGCTTCAATTTGTTCTTTTCTTTGTTGTATTTTTTGCTGTCGATTAATACGTTTTACAACCAGTTCGCTAATATCGTAATTTTTTGCGGAATACAACATGGTAGCGGTAGAAGATCGATCAAAAATAAAGTCATATTTATTTTCTTCGGCTACTTGCTTGACTATACTCATGACTTGATCTTGGAGGGGCTGGATCAATTTAGATCGCTGAAGAATCATATCACCGTTTGGACCGAATCGTTTTTCTTGCAAACGGATAATATCAGTAGCAAAGTCTTCAATTTCAAGTTCTCTATCGTTAATGAGTTCGGGTGTCAAAATAATTCGTTCAGCATTGAGCTGGTCTTGATATTGCTGAAGTTCCAGTTTTTTTAGTTCAATTTCTTTTTTCCAGTTTTCAATATTTTTGTCTAA
>JAYPMN010000118.1:0-5685 GCA_038129925.1 Flavobacteriaceae bacterium | reverse complement strand
CAAAAGTAGATGCTGAAGAGTAATAGCGATCTATTCTCAACCAATGCATATCTCTTGATTTACGCACTTCGCGTTTACCCACAACAGGGACATTATTTTCTGCATGACAAGCGACAACACAAGCGCCACAACCCGTACACGAATTTAAATCAATGGAAAGGTTGAAGTGATGTCCTATACTTCTGTCAAATTCCTGCCACATGTCTACTTCTGGTGAAGTGACATCAAATTCAATATGATTTTTTGAAACCTGAGGGATTGGATTCCAATGTGCTTTATCTTTTGTATTAAAGACTTCAAGAGTGGTCTCTTTAACTATATCACCACGACCCATTAAAGTGTTGTGCAACTGCACACATGCAAATTCGTGTTCTCCGCTTGCTAGTTTAACATCAACACTTTGAACTCGATTAAAGTTTTGATAAAAAGTATAAGCATTGACTCCTGTTTGCATTTCATCTTTGAGACCCATTCGCACTCCGTAACCAAAAGAAAGACCAACGGTTCCTTTCGCTTGTCCTGGCTGAACAATCACGGGTACGTTTAAAGTCTGAGTACCAACCGTTACTTCGGCATAACTACCATTCAACGCTCCGTCAGCAGTATTGATATTTTTTAATCCAAGGGCATTTGCGTCACTCATGGATACTGTAAGATAATTGTCCCAACTTACTCGTGTAATTGGGTCGGGAAACTCTTGCAACCAAGGATTGTTGGCTTGCTGCCCGTCACCCATGCCAGTTTTGCTGTACAATACTAAGCTCATTCCGGTTGAAGTAGCAGTTCTGAGTTGACTTACATCCAATGCAGAAAAATCTGGTGTTGGATTTTCTACAGAAATTTCTGCAGAATAGTAGCCGTCATGTAAAGCTTTACTCCAAGAATTTGATCCTAAAATGGATTCATTCCAATGGGCTTTAATTTCGTCGTAGAATTTTGAGTTTTTACCAGCTAACCTGAGTAAAACATCTTGAAATTGTTGCGTATCAAACAAAGGACGGATAGTTGGCTGAGCCAAAGCGTAATGTCCTGATTTTAATTCGTAGTCTCCCCATGATTCTAAGTAATGAGGTGTCGCTGCAATAAATTGTGAAGCGGCTGCGGTCTCATCTATTTTAGAAGTAAAGCTCAATGAAAATTCTAACTTGCTTATTGCCTCAGCTAATCCATTTCCTTTGGCAGAAGAAAATACTGGGTTAACTCCTACTGAAATCAAACCACTTACACTACCCGATTCAATCGCTTGAAAGGCTTCTTGAACTTCTTTTACGTTACCTTGTCTTATCAACTTAGGTTGTTGGGGTTGGAAAGCTTTACTTCTCAGATGAGTATTTACAGCAAGAACGACAGCCTGAGCTTCATCATCATCCAATCCTGTAACCAAGACTCCTCGAGAACCAGAACTTTTAAGAACTGAAATTGCTTTATCTGCAACCGCTTTTAAATCGGCAGATAATTGACCGGAAGATCCTCCAATTAGACGATCGTGGATATAAGCTAAAATATTTTTTTGATCTGCTGGAGTACAGGGAATACGATAGTCTGCATTCGCTCCAGTCAGTGACATATTGGATTCAAAGTGAATGTGCTGAGACATCTCTGCTTTTCCATGATCCCTATGAGGGGTTTTTGAAAGGGCATAGCCTTTGGCATAGCCACCACCCTGCCAATCTCCTAAGATATCAGCGTCCACAGATACTATGGCTTTTGCTTTAGAAAAGTCATAGTCTGCTAAAGCTCTTTGCCCATAATACGTTTCAAATGCATTTAAAGCTGCATCAGAGGAAATAGTATCATATACTACAGGACGCACGTTTGGGTATGCCTCAATAAAATCTGAAATGATTTTCTGTGTAGTTGGACTTGGTAAAGTCGGTGTTAAAAGAATGATTTCCTTGTTGGTTGCTGCTAATGCTTTAAGAATGGCTCCAGCCTGAAGATAAAAGTCATCCCAAGAAACATCTTGTCCATTCGCAGTGGGTCCTTGTAGACGTAAAGTATCGTATAATGAAAGTACAGAGGCATGCATTCTAGCATTTGCAATTCCTAAAGTAGGTGCATCTGGATTACTTTCAACCTTAATAGGTCTTCCTTCTCGCGTCTTGATTAATACACTACCAAAATCAAAGCCGTCTGCAATGGTAGTGGCGTAATAATTGGCAATCCCAGGCCTGATTTGTTCAGGTTGTACGACATAAGGAACCGATTTAATAACTGGTCCTTCACAGGCAGCAATAGTAGCAGCTGCAGTACTAAAACCGATGTATTTTAAAAAATCTCTACGAGAGGTACTACTCTCCTCTAACGTCTTTTCATCACTTAAAAAATCTTCAGGAAGCTTGGAAACAAATTCATTTTGCTCCAGTTTTTTAACTGCCTCATCAGAAGGATCTAATTGAGCAATGTTTTTCCAGTAAGTTTTATTTGATGCCATATGCATTATTTGATCGCCTTTTAATAGTGACATTTTCCACATTCAAGTCCGCCCATCTGGGCAACTGTTAATTTTTCTACACCATATTTTTTAGAGAGGGCTTCATGTATTTTAGCATAATACTCGTTGCTCTCTACTTTTACGTTTGTTTCACGGTGGCAGTTGATACACCATCCCATTGTTAAGGGAGAATACTGATACATAATCTCCATTTCTTCAACTGGTCCGTGGCAAGTTTCGCAGGCGATTTCTCCTACCTCAACGTGCTGGGCGTGATTGAAATAAACAAAATCAGGAAGGTTGTGAATTCTAACCCACTTTACCGGTTGTGTTTTCCCTGTATAACGCTGATTGGTCTCATCCCATCCAACGGCTGCATATAATTTCTTAATCTCTTTAGTGTAAAAATCTTTAGTGTATCCGTTTTCAAGATCCTCCTCACCGTTATACTCAGCTATATTTCTGTGGCAATTCATACAAACATTTAAGGAAGGAATTCCAGAGTGTTTTGATACCCGTGCAGAGGAGTGGCAATACTTACACTCAATTTGATTTGCTCCAGCGTGAATTTTATGTGAATAGTGTATGGGTTGAACGGGCATATATCCTTGATCAACTCCAACTTGCATAAAGAAACCATAAACAAAATATGCACTGCTCAACAACAAGAGTATAACACTTGCCATGACTAAAAATTGATTTTGTACAAAAGCAAGCCAAATGGGAGTTCTCTTCGGTTTAGCCTCAGGGGTAATGTCAACACCACTTGCTACAGCAATTCTCAATAAAGTTTTTTGCACTAAAAAGAGCATGACAATTAGGATTAGGAATACCAACACCAAGGCTCCTAATATAATATTGTTGTTCACTCCTGAAGAACCAGATTGGCTTGTTGCAGCACCTGGAACAGGGGATGAAGCAACAGGAGCAGGTGGAGTATAATCGGTATATGCAATAATGTTATCAATGTCCTCATTAGAGAGTTGAGGGAATGAAGTCATTACCGATCCGTTATACTCTTCGTAAATGGCAACCGCCTGAGCATCGCCTGATTTTACCATTGCGGTACTGTTTTTAATCCATGTGTACAACCACTCCCTATCGTACTTTGCAGAGACTCCTTTCAGGGCCGGACCCACAGCTCTTTTATTTAGCTTGTGACAAGCTGCACAATTTGCATTGAATAATTTTTTCCCTGCCTGGACGGCTCCATCATCTTGCGCAAAGGCTACGAACGAGGAGAAAAAACTAACTAAAATGAATAGGGCTGGAAAAAGGAATCTTATATTATCCTTGATCTTTATTCTTTCAAATAAATGTATTTGTATGTCCAAAGTTTTGTTCTAAAATCCATGACAAATTTAGGTCATAGCGCTCTTTTAAAATACCGAATAAAACAAGATTTTAATAATTTATAATGATTCTAAATAACTCATTAGATTTGTTAAAAAAAGATGGTTTAAAAAGAAAAAGTTGTTTTTTTGCAGTATGAAAAATTCTACTTGGGAACCCCTATTAATATTGCTTATTTTCAGTATCAGTTCACTGAGCTTTTCACAAACTGCAGAATTGAACGTTAAACAAGATCCTAGGTTGGACAGTTTGTTAAACAAAAAAATTGCCTTCGATCGAGAGCGTTATGCCAATGAATATTTTACGCTACAATTGTACTACGGAAATCTTAAACTAGCTACAAAAATTTTAAACAAAGCTAAGGTTGCTTATCCTCACTTACCTGTAGAATTGAGCTTTGAAACACCAAATTACAAAGTACAAACAGGTCGTTTTAAAAACAAAATACTTGGATTAAAAACACTAGACACCGTAAAGAGGGATTTCCCTTCTGCTTTTCTTTTGACTCGAAAAATTAAGTCTTTAGAGTGACTTTCTAACGGCTACTTCCTGGAAGCACTCCAATACATCGCCTACTTTGATATCGTTGTAATTTTTTACCTGTATTCCACAGTCGTACCCTTTGGCTACTTCCTTTACATCATCCTTAAAACGTTTGAGTGAAGTTAATTCACCTGTAAAGATAACTACCCCTTCTCGGATAATTCGTATACCGGAGTTTCTATAAATTTTACCACTGGTGACCATACATCCTGCAATGGTTCCAATTTTGGAAATTTTGAACGTTTCTCTAATTTCTGCATTCCCTGTGATCTCTTCTCGCATTTCAGGAGAAAGCATCCCTTCCATTGCATCTTTGATATCATTTATGGCATCGTAAATAATGGAATAAGAACGGATATCAATTTCTTCTTTATCGGCAATAGCCCGTGCATTACCCATTGGTCTTACATTAAATCCAATTACTATAGCATCAGAAGCTGAGGCCAACAAGACATCAGATTCTGTGATGGCACCAACCCCTTTATGGATGATATTGATTTCAATTTCACCAGTAGAAAGCTTTTGAAGTGAATCTGTCAAAGCCTCTACAGAACCATCAACATCCCCTTTAAGAATGATATTCAATTCTTTAAACTCTCCCAAAGCAATTCGTCTTCCTATTTCATCTAGTGTTATATGACGTTGTGTTCGAACACTTTGTTCTCTCAATAATTGAGTTCTTTTCGCAGCAATTTGTTTGGCTTCACGTTCATCTTCCAAAACGTGAAACGCGTCACCTGCTTGGGGTGCACCGTCTAATCCCAAAATGGATACTGGTGTAGACGGTGGAGCTTCTTCTAGACTCGCTCCTCGTTCGTTAAACATCGCTTTTACTTTTCCGCTGTGTTTTCCAGCTAAAAGGTAGTCTCCTATTTTCAGTGTCCCATTCTGAACAAGTATGGTGGAAACATAGCCTCTACCTTTGTCTAAAAAAGCTTCTACAACTGTTCCTTTAGCAGCTCTATCAGCGTTTGCTTTTAGTTCAAGCAATTCAGCTTCAAGCAAAACTTTTTCAAGCAGTTCTTTGACACCTGTTCCTTTTAATGCAGATACATCATGAGATTGAACTTTACCTCCCCAGTCTTCTACCATAAGGTTCATTCCAGCAAGGGCCTCTTTAATTTTATCTGGATTTGCGTTTTCTTTATCAATTTTGTTGATGGCAAAGACAATAGGAACACCTGCAGCTTGAGCATGACTTATCGCCTCCTTGGTCTGTGGCATGATGTCATCATCTGCAGCAACAACGATAATAGCAATGTCAGTAACCTGAGCTCCTCTTGCTCTCATCGCAGTAAAAGCTTCGTGACCAGGAGTATCTAAAAAGGTTATTTTTTGACCGTTTTCAAGAGTAA
>JAYPMN010000117.1:0-5715 GCA_038129925.1 Flavobacteriaceae bacterium | reverse complement strand
AAAGTATTTATGCTACAAATATAGGGTTTTGTAGCTTTGCTGAATAGGAAGGAAAACGTGAAAAAAAACCAAGCCGTTATCTCTTTAGGAAGCAATTTGGGCAATCGTCTGGAGCAGCTTCAAAAAGCACTGGTATTGTTAGAACAAAACAACATCAAAGTGACTGCGCTTTCTTCTTTATACGAAACTCCAGCCTGGGGGTTTGACAGTGCACCCTTTTACAATGCTTGCGCACAGATTGAAACCGACTTTAGTCCGCAAGAATTACTTTCACTTTTTTTAGAAATAGAGGAGCAATTGGGTCGTATTCGCCAGCAAGCTGATGGGTATACTGCCCGTCAGATTGATTTGGACTTGTTGTTTTACGAAAATTTAATTTTGAATAATGAAGTGCTTGAACTGCCTCATCCTAGACTTCATTTGAGGAATTTTGTCTTAGTGCCCCTCAAAGAAATTGTACCTCAATGGCAACACCCTGTGCTGAACTTCACAGTAACTGAATTGCTGGAACAATGTTCAGATCAAGATGACTTAGAAAGGTTGCCCTTTTATAAATGGTCACCACCTATTTTTGATGCATTTCCATACATCACCATAGAGGGCAATATTGGAGTTGGTAAGACGACTCTTGCCCAAAAAATGGCTACTGTCTATGAACTTCCTTTACTTAAAGAAGCTTTTGCCAAAAACCCGTACTTAGAAAAGTTTTACACTGATCCAGTGACCTATGCACTTAACGTGGAAGCGTATTTTTTAAAGTATAGGATCAAACAAACCCAATTATTTTGGAAGCAAAATAAAACTCAGGCAGTTTCAGATTACAACATTCTAAAGTCTTTGATTTTTGCTCGACAAAATTTGAACTCTGCCGATTTTAAAGATTACCAAAATCGTTTTAACGAAATTTTGCACAGTCAAAAATTACCAAATCTGATGGTTTATCTCTATACAGGCATTGACATTCTTCAAGAGCAAATCAAAAGACGTGGACGCCCGTATGAGCAAAAAATAAAAAACCAATATTTAGAGCAAATTGAACAAGGCTATCAAGATCTTATTCAATCGGACTTGCCTTATCCAGTAGTTTCCATTTCCACTAAAAATTTAGATTTTGAGGCTAATGAAGCCGATTTTCAGTCCCTCTTAAGGACTATTTATCGGGCATCATTTTCGTAAAGAAATCCCAAAGAACCACTCCTGCAGTAACACTGATATTTAAAGAATGTTTAGTTCCCAACTGCGGTATTTCTAGGCTTTGACCACAGGCATCTACGACCTCCTGAGACACTCCTTTGACTTCGTTTCCAAGCACAAATGCATATCTAGTATCCTCTTGAGTAATAAATTGATTGAGCTGGACTGCTCCCTCGGTTTGTTCAACAGCCCAGACCGACACCTGTTCTTTTTGGAGTTGCTGAACAACTTCAAGGGTACTGTCAGCATATTCCCATGCTACATTGTCAGTTGCCCCTAGAGCAGTTTTATGTATGTCTCTATGTGGTGGGGTAGCGGTTATTCCACAGAGGTATATTTTTTCAATTAAAAAAGCATCTGCGGAACGAAAGACAGAACCGATATTATTGAGACTGCGAATATTATCTAAAACTAAACTAAGCGGGGTTTTTACGGAAGCTTTAAATTCAGCTATCGTTTTTCGTTCCAATTCTTCGTTTTTAAGTTTTCGCATAAGTTGTTAGAAAAAACAAAAGTACAATCTCTAATTTTTTCCATGCTATTTGCATCTTTGTTTTTCATAGGGCGGTAAATTTTAAATACATTCGTAAAAACCGAAATTGTTTTGGCAAAAGCAGCAAAAGAGACACCTTTAATGAAACAGTACAACCGCATCAAGGTAAAATATCCTGATGCCTTGTTGCTTTTTCGTGTAGGGGATTTTTATGAGACTTTTGGATCGGATGCCATCAAAGCTTCAGGGATATTAGGAATTATACTGACCAAGCGGGGTGCAGGAAGTACCAGTGAAACTGCCTTGGCTGGCTTTCCCCATCACTCCCTCAATACTTACCTCCCCAAATTGGTAAAAGCAGGCTGTCGTGTAGCTATTTGCGATCAGTTGGAAGATCCTAAGATGACCAAAAAAATAGTCAAAAGAGGAGTGACTGAATTGATTACCCCGGGCGTATCACTTCACGACGATGTACTGGATCAAAAAAAACACAACTATCTTGCAGCTGTATTTTTTAATAAATCATGGGGGGTTTCTTTTCTTGATATTTCAACAGGTGATTATTGGGTTGCTCAAGGCAGTACAGAGCAAGTAGAGCAATTACTACAGAGTTTTTCTCCAAGTGAAGTTTTAGTTCCCAAGCCCAAAAAGAAATCATTTATTGAAGAGTTTGGAAGTACTTTTCATTGCTTCTACATGGATGATTGGGCTTTTGAAGAGAGTACTGCAAGGGAAAAACTAATCAGTCATTTTCAAACCAACTCACTATCTGGCTTTGGGATTCAAGACTATTCTACGGGTATATCAGCTGCAGGAGCAATTTTGCATTACCTATCCGATGCGCATCACGATAAGTTGAAGCACATCAGCCAAATAAGTCCTATAGCTCAGGAACGCTATGTTTGGTTGGATCGTTTTACCCAGCGTAATCTGGAGTTATTTCAATCAACTTATCCAGAAGGGGTTCCTTTAATCAAGGTCATCGATCAAACTCAAACAGCAATGGGTGCTCGATTACTCAGACAATGGTTGGCATTTCCCCTTAAAGAGCAGGCAAAGATTGAATACCGCCATCAAATTGTTCAAGACTTTGTAAGTCAAGAACAGCTACTGGATACAACTCAACAAGCTTTGTCGCAAGTTGTGGATATGGAGCGTATCGTTGCTAAAATTGCCACAGAAAAAATCAGTCCTCGAGAGCTGAATCAATTACAAAATTCACTAGAAGCCATAAATCAGTTAAAGCAGCACCTAAAAGAAAAAGCGCATAAGACCCTTTTACAACAATTGGATCAGCTTCCTGATACTAATCCAATTAGTGATTTAATCCATCAAACTTTAGATCCACAAGCTCCAGTTTTGGTTTCTAAAGGACAAGTTATTGCTACAGGATTTTCAAAGGATTTGGATGGATTGCGCAGCTTGCGGGATACCTCCCAGTCACATTTGGATGCCATGCTTAAACGTGAAACCGAACGCACCCAAATACCCTCACTTAAAATTGCTTTCAACAATGTGTTCGGCTACTATATAGAAGTTCGAAATACCCATAAAGATAAGGTTCCTGACGATTGGACTCGAAAACAAACCTTAGTCAACGCAGAACGATATATAACAGAGGAGTTGAAGGTATTTGAGTTAGAGATTTTACAAGCGGGAGAACGAATTCAAATATTGGAGCAGCGATTGTACGCTGAATTGATTGCGAAACTTCAGGTTGACTTAGAAATTTTAAAGTGCAATGCAGTGGCCATAGCCCAATGGGATGTTCTCAGTTGTTTTGCCAAGTCAGCTAAAAAGTACAATTATTGCTGTCCTGAATGGACTACTGCCACCACGCTTTCCATTCAAGGCGCGAGGCACCCGGTTATCGAACAACAGCTACCACCCGGTAGTCCGTATATTTCCAACGACCTCTCAATTGATCAAGACACTCAGCAGATATTGATGATTACAGGGCCTAATATGTCAGGAAAATCAGCTTTACTTAGGCAAACAGCATTGATTGCTCTGATGGCACAAATTGGGAGTTATGTCCCAGCAACCAAAGCCCAATTAGGAGTAGTGGATAAAATTTTTACAAGAGTAGGAGCGAGCGATAATATTTCAATGGGTGCTTCTACCTTTATGGTAGAAATGAATGAAACGGCTTCAATTCTAAACAATATCTCCGAACGCAGTCTGGTTCTCTTAGATGAAATTGGGAGGGGTACGAGTACTTATGATGGAATTTCTATTGCCTGGGCCATAGCAGAGTACTTACACGAGCATCCTTTCCGCCCCAAAGTTTTATTTGCGACCCACTACCATGAATTGAATGACATGACACTTCAATTCCCAAGGATCAAAAACTTTAATGTAGCAATAAAAGAATCAAAAGAGAATGTATTGTTTTTACGTAAACTTGTTCCAGGTGGGAGCGCCCACAGTTTTGGAATTCATGTAGCTAAAATGGCAGGAATGCCGCAGCACGTTTTACAAACTGCTAAGCAAAAACTTAAAACCTTGGAATCTTCTCATAGTACTATAGATAACAATAAAAAAAAGGAAGTTGATAAAAATGAGGAAGTGCAACTCAGTTTTTTTAAACTGGACGATCCGATATTAGAAGCTTTTAGAGATGAAATTACAGCCTTAGACATCGATACCTTAACTCCAGTTGAGGCCCTGATGCAATTGAATCAGATCAAGCGGAGGTTGTCTCAAAAGAAGGATAAATAGGAAAAAGGTCTCGGGTATTTAATGTTTTTATATGCTAGGAGGAAGATTCTTTTTATGTTAAAAGCAAGCTATTTATATCAAAAAAAATTAAATTTTATTTTACATTTGCAATCCAATAAGTAAAAGTACTTCAGGGGCAGAGCATTATCCGCCAGAGGAGGATAATGCTCTTTTTAGGAGTTTGAAATTAAAATGCGAAAGTAGCTCAGGGGTAGAGCATCACCTTGCCAAGGTGAGGGTCGCGGGTTCAAATCCCGTCTTTCGCTCTGACTGTTGCTCGGATGGTGGAATTGGTAGACACGTTGGACTTAAAATCCAATGACCATTGCGGTCGTGCGGGTTCAAGTCCCGCCTCGAGTACTTAGAAAATCCGTAACTAATTGTTTTACATTGGGTTGCGGATTTTTTTATCAAATGGCAACGTATTGGCAAAAAATCATGTGTTTTTGCTGTAAAAAGTAAACGCTAAAACTCCTCAAGCATTCCTATCCCAAACACAGGGGCATTGGTTTAAGGAAATTGTTTTTCTATCGGGATAGGGGGTTGAGATTTGATATGTAATCTAATCTCACTACATTAGGGTATTATAAATCATAAATTAATTAAAATGAAAAAAATATTATTGTCACTCTTTGTTCTAAGCCTTATTAGTTGCCAGCCACCAAAAGAACAAAAACCATCTCCAAATATGGAGTTTGGCGGTTGGAGTGGTATTTCCGACGATCATAGTAAAGAATCTTTAATGGCAAGAGAGTTTAACGAATACTATGTAACAAACACATTCCAAAAAGGAGCTATCATGATTTCTGATGACGCCGATGATTTTTTTTTCAATAATGATAAAGTCACCAAACAGGGATGGTTAGATGGAGCTTCTGCTCATCATAATTATTTTGATGATATTTCTAATGACAAAATACAGCCATATAACTTAACTACCTCACGATATGACAATGGTCAAGTTTGGACAAATTGTTGGTTTATATGGACAGGTACTGGAAAATATACTGGAACAGAAGCACAAATTTTAGTTCATTATAGTTTTCGCTGGAAGGATGATAAGATTGTAGCAGCCTATCACTTTTTTGATCCTACTCTCATTAATAAAGAAATAGCTGCTGCATCTGAAAATTAAGTATGATAGCCCTCCCAAGTGGAGGGTTTTTTATTTCTATCAATTGACAGTGTGCGTTTTGGTCTTTTATAGTTTTTTCAATTACAACGAGCTTAACTAACGAATATTTTCAATATGTGCTAAACAGCGTTTGACCTCCTGAACAGCATCTGAACCTTCTGGAATGTCATAT
>JAYPMN010000116.1:0-5722 GCA_038129925.1 Flavobacteriaceae bacterium | reverse complement strand
GTTCAATAGTGATACCTTCACTGTCGTCAATACTTACAGTAGGGGTTGAAGTTGTATTATTGAAATTAATCCAATGATCTAATGTCTTCTGGACAGAGTTCCAACCATTGCCTCCATTAAAAGGTATCACGTTATCTGAAGTTCCGTGAAGATGCACTACTGGCATAGGATGGCTCGTAGAGCCTATACAATCTAACATAACTCCTGAGACAGATGCTACTGCAGCAATTAAATCACTCTTATAGTTTGCAAGTCCGTATGCCATCATTGCACCGTTGGAGTATCCTGCAGCATAAACTCTTTCTAAATCCAAGTTGTATTGCGATGAAATCCCATTAATAATTGATTCAACAAAACCAAAATCATCGGCATCACTTTTATTATCTCCTCCAATTGGACAGGCATTCCAATGAGCTGAACCATTTAAACAACTTCCTTGCGGATAGACTAAAATAAAGGTGTTCGATTCTGAAACTGTCCGCATATCAGCGTAACTCATAAAGTCATTTGCACTTTCACCAAAACCGTGAAAGTTTAGTACTAAAGGAATAGTTGATACTCCATCATATGAATCAGGGATATACAATATATATTCTCTACTTTTTCCGTTATGAAATATCGATTGTATATCAATATTTGAATAACAGGACTCTAAATTGTTTTTGGCTTCCTCTTTTTCAGCAGAGCAGCTGTTTAGGAATAGGAAGAATGTTAGGGCTAATGCTATTAGGCGAGGTATTCTCTTCATATCAACAATATATAGAGAATGGATTACATATCAAATCCCAAATCCTGTTCCAATAGAAAAGCCATTTTCTAAAACCCATGCCCCGTGTCCGGGATAGGAGTGCCTGTGAAGTTTTAGGATTATAAAATTGGTTTACCGTACAAATACCCTACAAGAATAAAAAATAAGCCCCGAAAACACTAGGCTTTCAGGACTATTCAGCGGAGAGACAGGGATTCGAACCCTGGCGACGGTTACCCGTCGACAGATTAGCAATCTGCTCCATTACCACTCTGGCACCTCTCCGGAAACAAAGTCCACAAAAGTAAGTTTTAGATAAAAAGAAAGCAATCTTTTTTTGTATTATTTAGGATACTCTATTCGCAATTGATAAACGTTGATCAATTTCTTAATTAGTACTTTTTTCACGGTTTCAATTTCTAATAGAGTAATATTAGAATCATTAAACTGAAGAGATTTCATTTTGTCATCAATAATACCGTTTACAAAACTTTCTAATTCATGTATATTAGTGACTTTTAAGCTTTTAGATGCAGCTTCAACTGCGTCTGCCATCATCAATATTGCCGTCTCTTTAGAAAACGGGCGTGGTCCAGGGTACTGAAACGATTTTATGTCAGTTTCAGAATCAATTTCCAACTGCTTTTTATAAAAGTAATAGACGGATGAAGTCCCGTGATGTGTACGGATAAAATCAATTACACGTTCGGGGAGCTTATTCTTTTGAGCTAATCTTATACCGTTTTTTACATGATCAATGATGATTTTGGCACTCTGCACAGGTCCTAATTCGTCATGAGGAGACACGGCACCAGACTGGTTTTCTGAAAAAAAGTGTGGATTGTCCAACTTTCCTATATCGTGATAAAGAGCTCCAACACGAACCAATAATGCGTTGGCACCAATTTCATTCGCAGCTGATTCTGCCAGATTAGCCACTTGTAAAGAGTGGTGAAAGGTTCCTGGAGCTTTTTCTGAGAGGGTTTTTAATAAATTGGCATTGGTGTCTGAAAATTCTAGGAGTGAAACGTCAGAGACTATACCAAAAACTTTTTCGTAAATATAAATCAATGGCTGAACAAAAAGCATCAATAGACCATTGAGTAAAAATAGAGCAAGTAGTGTAAAATCAATACTTAAAAAACTGCCCTCCTGGATAGTAGTAAAGGCCAAATAACCAATGATATATACTAAAATGACTTGACCTACAGAGATGAATAAATTTACTCTTCGGTACAATTGAGCTACTGTTTGGATAGTAATAATACCAGCTAAAATTTGAATAAATACATATTCGAAACTATTGGGCACTATGAAACCAATTAACAAAACTGAAAGCACATGAGTAAATAACCCCAAACGAGCATCAAAAAAAGCTTTTATGATCAATGGCAAAATACAGATGGGTACAGCAAAAACATATGCCGTATCGTATTGAATTACCGTAGTTACAGAAACTATGACCGTAAGGACATTAAAAAAAATAAATGTGAGTTTTCGATTGTCTTCATAAATCGAAAAGCGATACTTATGAAGAAATAATAGCAGTAAGGTAAAGGTTAAAAGAACCAGAATAGAATAGCCAACTACAATTGATATATTACTTCGATCTCCTTGTCTAAGGGAAAATTCATTTCGTAAGGAATTTAAGACTTCAAAATGATTATCATTTATCAAGTCACCCTCTGCGATGATTAACTCACCGTTATTAACAACTCCTCTAGAAAGGGAAATATTCCTCAATGCTTCCTCTTTAGCATTTTGATTGAATACCCTGTCTAAAAAAATGTTGGGAGTAATCAGTTGAAAAAAGAGGTCTTTGTACGCTTCAGCATATGGCTCAAATTCACTCCCCACGATATTATTAGCTAGATATTCGAACAAAGTATCCGAACGAAACACCTCGTCTATTGAAATAGGCACTTCGAGCTGCCCTTGGATTAAAAATATATCGGTATTGCCACTGTGAATATAATTTGGAGGCAAAACACCATAAGTATAGATATCTTCCAAAAGTGTGGCCCCGTATTGGTATAGACTGTCTATAAGAACAGAATTAGATTCACTGGAAAAAAAAGACATAAATGCCTCTCTATAACTCTCAAAAACTTGATTTTTAACCTCTAGATTACTTCTCAGATAAGGCTTGAGATTTTGTAGTACCTCTTCCCTATCAGATTGGATTTCTGCTTCTGTTTTAAGTATAGAAAAATCGAAAGGAGCATAATAACTAGGATATTGCCAAACGCGTCCTTTTTGAAATTCGTATTTAAATTGTCCTCCCCTTGGAAACAAATAGAGTAAACAAATGGAGCTGCTCAAGATCAATAAGGATTTGTAAAAAAGAGCTTGTTGAGCAACAATAAATTTCCAAACAGATTTCAAATGAGTTCTTTTATTCTCAAATCTACATAAACTAATTTTCTTCAGCGCTATTTTTAAAACAGATGACCGAAGTATGCCTTTAAAATTCATATTTTTGTTAATTTAAATGTTCTATTATCACTCTAAATACAAGTTTTGAAATACGGTATCTGTCATTTAAGTATCGTCCCAATGCAAAAAGAACACAGTCACAAGAGTGAAATGGTTTCGCAACTACTCTACGGTGATTGCTTTAAAATTATCTCGACCAAAAAAGAATGGGTTCAGATCTGTGCACTAGAAGATGAGTATACTGGATGGATAGATCAGAAGCAATTTAAGTCTATCACGCAAAAAGATGCTATTGACCTCACTAAAAAAAATGCTCTTTATACTACTCAATTAGTCGACTATATTGAAAACGAGGATCAATCGCTCTCTGCTGTTGTTTTGGGAAGTAATATGAGCGGAGTAAGTTTATTAAATCAAAACTACAAAGGCAATTGCACCCAGGGTATCAAAGAAAAAGATACCCTTGTAAAAACAGCCTATTTATATCTTAATGCACCTTATTTATGGGGAGGTAAAACACCCTTAGGAATTGATTGCTCGGGGCTGACTCAAATGATTTACCGAATTAATGGTCACTCCATTCCGAGAGATGCTTCACAGCAAGTGAATTTAGGACAAACCCTCAGCTTTATAGATGAAAGTGAACCCGGAGACCTTGCTTTTTTTGATGATCAAGAAGGAAATATAATCCACGTAGGTTTGTTACTCGAAAACCACTTCATACTCCATGCTCACGGTAGGGTAAGAATTGATCGGATTGATCAAACGGGTATTTATAATTTTGATACCCAAAAGCATAGTCACAAGCTCAGGATCATCAAAAAAATTCTATGAAAAAACCCTCAAGTAAGAGGGTTTTTAATTCATCTTGAATTTGTAATTTATTTAACCAAGGCCTTCATCTTCATAAATCCTTCATTGTCTCCAAGTGTACCGTAAATATTCATCAAGGTTTTAACTGCTTCCTGATTTTTGTTTAAGTCCACTAATTTTTCCAAAATGGGAACACACTCACGATAGAGATTTTCACGTTCTTCTTTAAGTGTATCATAGCGTGCATTGTCGGCTCGTGAATTACCTAAGCTATTCATTTCTTCAACTATGGCTGATTCTCCTTGTAGAATCAGGGAAACAAGATTTAAGTATCCAGACTCGTAATTTGGATCTATTTCAATTGTTTTTTGATAATAATCCTTAGCTTTATCTGACTCTCCTTTTTGCGCATTTACAACACCCAAATTAAAGTAAAGTGTTGCATTGTTAGGATCTTGTTCAATTGCTTCTTTCATCAGGGCTTCAAATCGATCGTTCTCTTCCAACTGAATGTATAAGTTTGCCTCAGTTAAAATCAAATTCAAATCTTTAGGGTTTTCAGCACGAGCTTCTTTAACCGCTGTCATTGCCTTTTCATTGTTTCCAAGTTCAGAGTAAATTAGGGCAATATTTTTGACAATCTCAGGAAATTTAGAATCCGTCTTTTCCTCTCTAAAGTCAGTATATTCTTTTGTTTTTTTATACAAATCGTACTCAGACTGAGACAGTTCAACTTCCTCACCAGTTTCAGCCAACTTGGCGAAATATAGAGTAGTAATCCCTTCATATCGAATTTCCTTAAGCTCGTTATAATACACTAGAGCACCTTCGTAATCCAAGCCATTCACAGCACTAGAAGCAGCATAATAAAGGTAGTCAATGTTTGTCTCATTATCGATCTGATAAGCTAAGTATAATTTTTTAGCAGCCTCAGGGTAGCGCTTTTCAGCATTATTTTCTATTGCGCTGTTTACAAGATCAGCGGTTAGTGTCTGTAATTGGGTATCAAAACTACTATCAGTCCCACCAGCAGTTTGAAATGCCATGTACTTCTCGTATGCCAGATCAAAGTCTTTGTTTGATTGTGCTATTCTTCCTTCTAAAAAGATTTTTTGATTAATTATTTTGTCGTCTGCACTATCAAAGAGTGCAGCATTGGACTCAAGGATTGCAGTTGCAGCTTGAACATCACCAGACTCAAATAATTTGATTGCCTTTTTGACTTCTTTCTTTTGTCCGAAAGAAAATGTCAAGTATAAAATAAAAATTAAGGGTAAAAATGTTTTCATGTATTGTTTAAATTTTGTTTTTTAAGTTATTCAATAATGGTGCCATCATTTACATCGAGATCATTTAAATCCTCTATTGTTTCATCATCTTTCATTACTTTGGCAACAGCCGCTATTGTGTCATCACCTTTAAGATTGATGAGTCGAACACCTTGAGTAGCTCTTCCCATAACACGAAGCGCAGCAACCTCCATTCGGATTGCTATTCCTGATTTGTTAATTATCATCAAGTCATCGAGATCATTAACGGTTTTAATAGACACCAACTTCCCTGTTTTGTCGGTTATTGAGATTGTTTTAACTCCTTTACCTCCACGATTTGTGACCCTATAGTCTTCCAGACTGGATCGCTTTCCGTAACCGTTTTCCGATACTACTAGAATATTTGCATCCATATCGTTCACTGCAACCATTCCTACTACTTCATCCGATTCAT
>JAYPMN010000115.1:0-5722 GCA_038129925.1 Flavobacteriaceae bacterium | reverse complement strand
TATAGGGAGCTATTTTCTCTAAATTTATCAATGTTTAAATGGATTTTAATAAATGTATTTTGAACCACATCATGAGCGTCATCGTGATCAAGTACTAACTTACGAATGTGCCAATACAGACGTTCTTTATATTCTGAAACAAGTTTTTTAAAAGCCTCATCCTTGGTTAATGGGTCTCGAAGTGCATTAATAAATATCGATTGTGGTTTCAACAGTTAGTTATTTCTTTAATAGACAAAAGGTAGTTAAAAAAGTTTAATCCACTTGTTGCATTTGAACCCAGCTCTTATATTCGTCGCTATTTTCAAGTAAACTTCTATGTGTTCCTGAAGCGACGATACTCCCTTGCTTGAGTACCAAAATGAGATCTGCTTTTTTTATGGTCGATAAGCGGTGCGCAATTACAAAAGAAGTTCTGTTTTTCATCAGTTCTTCTAAAGCAATTTGAACCTGTTGTTCGGCTTCTGTATCAAGAGCAGAGGTGGCTTCGTCGAGGATTAATAACTCAGGATCCTTAAGAAGAGCACGTGCAATCGTTAATCGCTGTTTTTGCCCACCTGAGAGTTTGTTTCCTGAATCTCCAATTCGTGTTTGATATCCCTCAGCTAATTGGGTGATGAATTTATCAGCATTGGCAGCTTTGGCAGCAGCCTCAATTTCCTTGACTGTAGCAGTTGGATTTCCGAGTTTAAGGTTGTTGTAAACGCTATCATTAAAAAGTATGGATTCTTGAGTAACCATTCCAATTTTTTTGTAAAGACTCTCTTTTGTAATCTGGTCAATTGGAATACCGTCAATGGTGAGTTTACCTTTGTCGATATCATAAAATCGATTGAATAGATATGTTAGGGTTGTTTTACCCCCACCTGAAGGTCCTACTAAAGCAACCATTTGCCCTTTTTCAACCTTAAAAGAAACCTCTTTTAGTACTGGATTTTCTTCATAGCGAAAGGCAACTTTGTCGAATACGATAGAATCAGTAAAGGTATTTAGTTTTTTTGCATTCGGAGCATCTTTCAATTGATCTTCAGTATTTAGTATTTCAAGTATTCTTTCAGCTGCCGCATTTCCTTTTTGAATACTGTAACTGGCTTTACTTATTGCCTTTGCTGGGGTGAGTATGTTGTATGCCAGCCCCATATAAACAATGAATGAAGTTCCTGAAATACTCCCTTCAACCAATACCATATTTCCTCCAAACCAAAGTAGTATTCCGATGGCCGTTATGCCTAAAAACTCACTTGTTGGACCGGCTAAACTTGCACGGTGTAAAAGTTGATTTGAAAAATTATAAAAGCGAGAAGTGGAAGCTTTAAACTTGTCTTTAAAATGATTACCAGCAGCAAAGGTTTTAATGATTTTTTGACCGTTAACAGTTTCGTCTACAAGTGATAGAAAATCACCTTGCTCTTGTTGTATTTTGTTGGACTGGCTTTTAAGTCTTTTACCGATACGGGAAATAATCAAACCCGAAATTGGAATAAAAAAGAGTACAAATAGGGTAAGCTTGACACTAAAAAAAAACATGGCAGCCAAAGAAAAAAGTATGGTCAAAGGCTCTCTGACAATCAATTCCAAAATGGATAAGAATGAAATCTGTAACTCGGTTACATCACTGGTAATTTTAGCCATTAAATCCCCTTTCTTTTTTTCGCTAAAATAGGAGATAGGAAGACTAATAATTTTTACATAGATGGCATTCCGTAAATCTTTGATGATACCGTTTCGTAGGAAAGTAATAAAATATAAAGCGAGATAGTTACAGATATTTTTTAAAAAAAATAAACTCAATACCAAACCAATAACTACAATCAAAGTAGTTTCCGGGTCTTGTTTTACCCGAGAAGCAATATAAAAATTAAGGCTATCTCTGATATAATGGTGGATATTAAATAGACCCTGGTATTGGACAGGCTCAATTTGTTGCTCTGTTGTTTCGAAAAGCACATTGAGCATGGGAATTAACGATACAAAGGACAAGGCACTAAAAAGAGCGTAGAGGGCATTAAATACGATGTTTAGGAATGCATAACCCTTGTATTTCCAACCAAATTGTAAGATGTTTTGAAACGATGATTTCATTAAGGCAAAATTGATGAGCACAGTTCATTTAAACGTGATTCTAGGGTTTTTTCTTGTTCTTTCCAGCTTAGATTGGTATCGAATTTTTGATTGACGCTAAAGTAGTATTTGATTTTTGGCTCAGTACCACTGGGTCTTAAGGCAATTTTTGTTCCATCTTCTAATTTAAAAATCAAGACATTTGAGGGACTGTATTGAAGTTTTTCCTCTTTTTTTAGTTTGAAGTTGTAAGAAGTAAGATGAAGGTAATCCTCTAATATCATTACTTGAACACCGCCAATGCTTTTGGGTGGCGATTTTCTAAAATTCTCCATTTGTTGTGCAATGTACTCAACCCCTTCTTTTCCTTTTTTAGTGATGGATACCAGCCGTTCTTTATAGGCACCGTATTTTTTATAGCATTCAATTAAAAGTTCGAAAAAACTAGATTTATTTTGCTTTGCTTCATTGGCAATCTCACACGCTAAAAGACTAGCAGAAATAGCATCTTTATCTCGAACTGAATCCCCTATGAGGTAGCCAAAACTCTCCTCTCCACCCCCTATAAACTCAAGTTCAGGAAAGTCCTCTATAAGTTTGGCAATCCACTTAAATCCAGTGAGCGTATTTTTATATTGTACGCCGAAGTGAAAAGCAATTTGCTGGATCAATGGAGTAGAGACTACAGTTGAGGCAATAAAACAATTTGGATTCAAGGTATTTTCAGCAGCCTTTTTTTGAAGTAAAAATTCCGTCAAAACAGCCATAATTTGATTTCCATTTAAATAGCACCAGTCTGAATCAACATCTTTTACAACCAAGCCAAACCGGTCAGCGTCGGGATCTGTACCAATAACTAGGTCTGCATTTTCTTTGTTTGCCAAGGCAACAGCCATTTTGAGGGCTTTTTGTTCTTCTGGATTTGGGGATTCTACAGTTGGAAAGTCCCCGTTGGGTTCAATTTGCTCCTTTACGATTGTAAGCTTATCATAGCCAGCTTGATCCAGCACCTGAGGTAAGGCCGTTATGGAGGTTCCGTGTATGGGAGTAAAAACAATTTTAAGTGGTTTATTCTTATTTTTATCAAACAAAGCTGAATTTAACACGTCTTTTTGGTAGGCAGTATCAATTTCTTTGTCTACATATTGTAATAGGTCTGGATTACCATCAAATTGAATGGATTTGAAAGCAGTGTCAAGGATTCTTTGACTAATTACTTCATCGTGAGGAGGAACAAGCTGACCTCCGTCCTTTCCATAAACCTTATATCCATTGTATTCAGGCGGATTATGTGAAGCAGTAAGTACTATTCCACAATGGGCATTTAAATGTCTCACAGCAAAAGAGAGTTCAGGTGTGGGTCTTAAATCACTAAAAAGGGCACAATGAATCCCATTTGCTGTAAAAACATCAGCACATATTTTTGCCAATTCTTTACTTTGATGCCTGCAATCATAGGCGATTACAGTACGAATTTTCTCATTTGGATATTGTTCCTTTAGATATTCACAGAGTCCTTGTGTATTTTTACCCAAGGTATATTTATTGATTCGATTTGTTCCAACACCCATAATCCCACGCATTCCGCCAGTACCAAATTCCAAATCTTTATAAAAAGCGTCTTCGGCTTCCTTTGGATTCTTGGCCAGAAGTGCCACTTGACTTTGCGTTTGCTGATCGAAAGGGGAGCGCATCCATTGCGCTATGCGGCTCTGGTATTCCATTGCTTAGGTCTTTTCCTTGATGTGATAACGTTGAGTTAACTTCGCATTTCTCAATACCAATTCACCTAAAAAACCGGCAATAAAAAATTGGCTACCTAAAAGCATTAATGTCAATGCAATATAAAACTCAGGGCGTTCGGTAATTAAACGGGCATTGGTATCAAAGTACAACTTATCTATTCCAAGGTAGAGGGTAAAACCAAAACCAAAAAGTAACATTATGGTCCCCCATAGACCAAAAAAATGCATGGGTCTTTTTCCAAAGCGATTGATAAACCAAAGTGTTATAAGGTCTAAAAAGCCTTTAAAAAAACGATCTGCTCCAAATTTAGTCTGACCGAATTGTCTCGCTTGGTGTTGGACTATTTGCTCTCCAATTTTTTGATATCCTTCCTGAGCTGCCAGAACGGGTATATACCTATGCATTTCACCGTGAACATCAATATTCTTGACAACATCAGCTCGATATACTTTAATTCCACAATTAAAATCGTGGAGTTTAATGCCGGAGACCCTTCTTGCTGCCCAATTAAATAATTTGGAGGGTAAATTTTTAAAAAGAACGGAATCAAAGCGTTTTTTCTTCCATCCAGAGATTAAATCCAAGTTTTCTTCCTTAAGTGTTTGGATCATTTTTGGCAGTTCTTCAGGGGAATCTTGCAAGTCGGCATCAAGGGTAGCAACAAATTCTTTTTGAGCTGCCTTAAAGCCTGCGTGTAGAGCCTGTGATTTGCCGTAATTTTTCGCAAAGCGAATTCCACTAACTTCTGTATGATCCTGAGCCAAAGCACTAATGGTTTCCCAAGAGCTATCTGTGCTTCCGTCGTCTATAAAGATAATCTCATAAGAAGAAGCCTCTCTATCTAAGGCTTTAATAATCCACCTATGGAGAGGAACCAAAGATTCTTTTTCGTTTAGAAGGGGAATTACAATAGAAAGTTCAAAGCATCTGTGCATCTAACATAAAACTACAAAATTTAGCTTATTCAGGCCTTGATTTCTTAACGATTAAGCCTCCAATAAGGGAAATGATGAATCCTATAAAAAGTGAACCAATGATTTGGAAAGCAGAACGAATAAAAGGACCCGAAAATTTTTCTTGCATTGAACGAATTCCATCCAGTTGATCTTGGGTCATTTCAGGATTATCAATTCTCATTTTTTCAAGTTGAAAGTCCAAAGCCTTTTCCATCATACCAGGATCCAAGAACTCGGTAAGTATAAAGGTATAAACCACACCAATCAACCCAGCAAGAGCCGATATTCCTAGGCCAATTTTAAGAGCTTGAGATAGGCTGAGGTACCCTTCATTTAGTTTTTTGTAATCTATAAACGAATAGATTAATACTCCTATCATGATGACTATGCCAACAATCCCAGCCATTTGTGACTGCTGGTAATGCATATCGAGGAAAAACAGCATTAGATTAAAAGAAATAGAGATTGCCGATAGGATTAGGGCATAGTTAATAATGTTCGTCTTAATTAAGGGGGATTGCTTTTCCATGAAAAAGTATTTAAATTCTTAACTAAGATAAAAAAAGATAAAGAGTTCGTGATCTTTTGAAAAATAAAATTAAATTTGCAATCGATTTGAGCATTATGAAAGCAGAAATTCATCCAGAAAATTATCGTTTAGTGGCGTTTAAAGACATGTCAAACGACGATGTTTTTATTACAAAATCAACCGTAAGCGCCAAGGAAACTATTGAAGTTGAGGGCGTTGAATATCCTCTTGTGAAATTAGAGATCTCAAGAACTTCGCATCCTTTTTACACAGGAAAATCTAAACTCGTAGATACTGCTGGTAGAATCGATAAGTTTAAAAATAAATACGCGAAGTTTAAAAAAGAATAGATCACTCCTCGCCGAGTGTCATGCTAAGCCGTGTTTTCACGGCTTTTTTTATTCCTTATAAACGTTTTTTAGTACAAGTA
>JAYPMN010000114.1:0-5729 GCA_038129925.1 Flavobacteriaceae bacterium | reverse complement strand
ATTGGAACGTACAATCAAATCCTCCACTCCAATTTTAGCTGCTTCTGAGACAAACCAACGAAAGTCAGGATGCATTTCTGGTGCCCCTCCAGTGAGGTCTAAGGTATTTACTGGAGTTGTTTTAAGAATCTGTAAACAATGTTCTAAGGTGGTCCGACTCATCATCTCTTTACGGTCGGGTCCGGCATCTACATGACAGTGGGCGCATACCTGATTGCACATATAGCCCAAGTTCATTTGTAAGATTTCCAAACTTTTAGGTTTTAATGCTTCAGCCTGAACAGTTTGAAGTTTTTCTTTAAAACTAGGCAGCCCTCCGGGAGCAAAAATTCCATTGCTTAAAAATTCCAATTGCACAGCACTGTCAGCCAGATCGTGTACCCGACCTTTTAGGGATTTGGTCACCATTACATGCTGCGCTTTTCGTACACCTCCATCATCTGAACACCGTGAACCAGTGAAGCTCCACCTCGTATGGCAGCTGCTACATGAACGGCTTCCATCATTTCTTCTTTATCCACACCTCGCTCCAATCCATCTTGAGTATACGCATCGATGCAGTAGGGACATTGAACGGTATGGGCTACAGCTAAAGCGATAAGCGATTTTTCTCGAGCACTAAGCGCACTTTGTTCAAAAACACTATTGTAATAGTCAAAAAACTTTTTGCCCAGCTCAGGAGACCAGTCGCTGATGTTTTTAAACTTTTTTAAATCTTGACTTTGATAATAGGGAGTATTCATAAAATCTTTTTGTACAAGTTTATAAAAATGTTTGGATACCCGAAATGAATATAAATTTTTTACGCATTTTAATTGCTTTAGAAACCTAAAATAAAACAGAGGTTCTTAATATAAACACACTTTGATTTTGTTATTTAACGAGCTTGCACCAAACGAAGGCTATAAAGTGAGTATCATCATAGGACATTCGAATAAGAACAACTTGATAGTGATTGAACGTTTATAAATAAACTTAAAAGGATAGAGACGCACTCGGGTCTGTTTCTAAATTAAACAGTAAATTTCAGATTCAAAACCCAGCTTGAATTGGAATCTTTAGTCCTCGTATTTGCAAAAGCACCTCTGTTAGGTAAAGTTAAAAGTCGTTTGGCAGCAATGCTTGGAAAAGAAAAAACCCTTTGGATTTACAAAGAGTTGCTTCTTAAAACGGAGCGTGTTTTAAAACAACCCTCTTACAGAGCAGTGGTCTTTTATACCGGGGGAAAGCCAGAAGATTTTGGTACTTGCTTTCAAGACTTTCGCAAACAACCGCAGCAAGGAAACGACCTGGGCGAACGCATGAGACACGCTTTTGAGTGGGGCTTTGCGCAAGGTTTTACAAAAATCATAGGCATCGGTACCGACCTTTGGGATATTGATCAAGCAACCCTGGACGAAGCCTTCCACGCACTAGATACCACAGAGGCTGTTCTTGGACCTGCTAAAGATGGAGGCTACTACCTGATCGGGATGAACACATTTTATCCGGAAGTTTTTCAAAACAAAACATGGAGCGGTCCTAAGGTATTGCACGACACCCTTAAGGATTTACAAAAAAAACGCGTTGCGCTTTTAAAAGAAAAATCGGATATTGACTTCTATAAGGACCTAACACCTTACCCGGATTTGTTGAATCGAATGAATGCATATTTTGATGAAAGAGAAAATTGAGCGCAGTGCAGCCTTTTTAAAAACTAAAGGCATGGATCAGATCGCATTGGGTATCGTACTCGGTACCGGCCTGGACGGACTGGCCAGTGAAATGAAACTCCTCCAGGAGATTCCTTACGACGACATCCCTCATTTTCCCCAATCAACCCAAACCTATCAAAAGGGACGTTTGCTTTACGGAAGCTTAGAAGGTAAAAAAGTATTAGCGTTTCAGGGGCGCTTTCATCTTTACGAAGGATACCACTTTTTTGAACTCACCTTTTGGGTACGCGTCTTTGCTGCCCTGGGTGGAAAACGACTAATCATCAGTAACGCAGCCGGTGCGATCAACTTGGATTTTAACAAAGGAGAATTGATGCTATTGACCGACCATCTCAACTTACAGGGAGGGTCACCCCTCGCAATAAAAGGAATGGAACGTTTGGGGGAACGTTTTGTCGACATGAGCGAACCCTATGCTAAAAAACTTCGCGATCAAGCCTTGGCTATAGCAACAAAAAAAGGAATACCATTGCAGCAAGGGGTTTATGCCGCCGTAGTAGGACCACAATTGGAAACTGCAGCAGAATACCGCTACTTGAAAATTATGGGAGCAGATGCCGTTGGGATGTCAACCGTTCCGGAAGTCATTGTCGCAAAGCAACTCGGGCTGGAAGTCCTTGCCTTTTCTGTCTTAACTGATGTTTGTGATCCTGACGATTTACAACCTATCGATATTCCAGACATCCTGGCTATGGCGAAAAAAGGAGAACAAGATCTGATAAAAATTGTCAAAGAGTTGGTAAGCGAAGGCTAATTGCTTTATTTTAAATAAAAATTCAAAATGAGCTACCTAGAAACTACCAAATCAGTATATAAAGATGCAGCCTTAACACCAGATGTAGGGCTCTGCTGTACCACTACACCCATTTGGGAATTTCCGGGCCTTTCCATACCCCTGCGTATGCAAGAAATGAATTACGGCTGTGGGAGTACCGTCCATCCAAGAGACCTGGTCAACGACCCTAAAATCTTGTATGTAGGTGTAGGCGGTGGGATGGAATTGCTTCAGTTCAGCTATTTTTCTAGACAAAAAGAGGGTGTCATCGGTGTGGATGTAGTCGACGAAATGCTCGATGCCTGCAGTAAAAACTTTTCAAAGGCTGAGCTTGAAAACGATTGGTTCCAAAAAGACTTTGTACGCTTGGAGCAGGGTGATGCGCTTGCCCTTCCTGTTGGAGACAACAGTGTGGATGTGGCTGCACAAAACTGTCTGTTCAATATCTTTAAACAGGAGGAACTAAAACAGGCCTTAAGGGAAATGTATCGTGTACTAAAACCACACGGCAGATTGGTCATGAGTGATCCGATTTGTGATCAACCCATGAACGAAAGCCTTCGCAATGACGAAAAATTACGGGCCTTGTGTTTATCAGGCTCTATACCATTACAAGACTACTTGAATCTCTTGATTGGAGTAGGATTCGGCACTCTTGAAGTTCGAGCTAAACGACCCTACCGTATTTTAGATCCCGCCCACTACCCCACCTCAGAAAATCTCTATATCGAAAGTGTCGAAGTGTGTGCCATCAAGGATCCCGTTCCCGATGACGGGGCTTGTATATTTACTGGAAAAACGGCCATATATTTTGGAGAAAATGACTTTTTTGACGACGACAAAGGGCATGTACTCCTGCAAAATCAACCCTTATCCGTTTGTGACAAAACAGCTGCTAACCTTAAAAACCTCAACCGAAAAGATATTTTTATTTCACCGTCCACCTATCATTACAACGGCGGTGGATGTTGTTAATTAAAATTTACCCCCATGAAATCCATTTTCCTTCTCTTTTTTATTTGCTGCACACTAAGTATCAACGCTCAAAAAAACAAGCATAGTCGTTGGAATCAGATGTTGCAAAAGTATGTTGACATACAAGGTCAGGTTGACTATAAAAACTGGCTATCCGAAAAAAAACAACTGGATGCCTATATTCAAACACTAGAAAAAATGCCTTCCTTAGAGATGGCGAGTAAAGCAGCCAAGCTCGCCTACTGGATCAATGCCTACAATGCTTTGACCGTTCAGTTGATCCTTGAAAACTACCCCTTACAAAGTATAAGAGATTTGGACGATCCTTGGGACATCAATTGCTTTAAGATTAATGATCAAAGCTATACCTTGGGTGAAATTGAGCATCAAATTTTACGTAAAATGGACGAGGCCCGTATCCATTTTGCCATCAACTGTGCTTCGGCTTCTTGTCCAAAGTTGAAAAATGAAGCTTATCAAGAAAAACAACTTGAAGCACAATTGACGGAAGCTACGCGAGATTTTTTAATGGACACTACCAAAAATAAACTCAGCGAAGAGCAACTTCAACTCTCACGCATATTTTTGTGGTTTGGCAATGACTTTGGATCCAAGGCGGAACGTTTGGAGTTTATTTCTCAATACAGCGGTTTGAACCTTAATCGACCCAAAATTGATTACCTGACCTATGACTGGAGTCTTAACCAAGCCCATTGAGCTCACCATTATTGTCCCCGTACTCAATGAGGTCAAGCTAATAGCTGATTTTATTGAGGATCTAAAACAGCAATGGAGTCATCCTCAAGAGCTATTGATTATAGACGGAGGCAGTACAGACGGCAGTTGGGAATGGCTGCAGACTCATTTTAAAAAAAACAGTTATCAAACCCCTCCTGGCCGTGCTCAGCAAATGAACTTTGGTGCGCAAAGGGCTTCCAAAAAATGGCTGTACTTTCTTCATATCGACAGTCACTTACCCAAAGATTTTGATCAAATACTCAGTAATGCCATACATTCAGGCAGTCGTTGGGGGTGTTTTCGGCTCAAATTCAATCATGCCAATTGGCTATTGCGACAAGCCGCAGCCGGTAGCCGTTGGAATCATCCTCTTTGCAGGGGTGGAGACCAGTCGCTCTTTATTTCCAAAAAGGATTTTGACAGTCTAGGCGGATTCGACTCGCAGTACGCGGTTTGTGAAGACATACAACTCATCAAAAAACTCTATGAGCTTGGCGGTTTTAAGGTATTGCCTGCCTACATCAGTACTTCTTCAAGGCGGTTTTACCAAAATGGAGTCATTCGTTTGCTGTTTCACTTTGGAATCATGCATCTGAGTCACTGGCTTGGTGCAGGCCCTCAATTTCTTCACCGTTACTACCTCAGATTTGTTCGCTAAGCCAGCTCGCTTTCAATCCAATAATAAATTCCAAAAATAAAGATCTAAACTAAAGCACAAGAAATGAGAAAAATCAATCCATATAGTGCTGCTGAAAACCAATCAAAACCGTCCTGAAACTCTTTCAGAATTCGGTTGAAAATGATAAAACAGCAGATAAAGAAAATAACATAGAGTAGTTAAATCATAAGGGTTAAGATTTGGATTTTAATTAAATTTTTTTGTCACAAAGTTTTAAGTTGGTTTAATAAATCGGGTTTCACCGGTTTTTAAGCAGTTGAGGCATGACGTAACCCCAGCCTTGTTGAAAGCGTTCAAACAGTTCTTTTCCGAGCTTTAAAAGTGCAAAATCACCTTGCTTAATGGTAAGGCGAACTCCATTAGTCTCGGGTTCCAACAGATAATGCAAATCCGACTGAACTTCTGGCCGTTGATACGTCGCCTCATTAAATATGGTAAAGGCTAAATGCTGGTAAGGCTCGTAAACAGGTACTTGTGCTTTGACATGATCAATCCATTTCCCATTTTCATTTTGAGCTTTCCCAACAGCCTTACCTTCTATCTCCCAATCGGCTTGAAGTTGGCTGTTGTACATCTACTGCTCTGTCAATTGGGGATCGGTCAAAAATTGCCACACATTGGCTTCGGTAGTTTTAAAAAACCACTGACTTCAACCCCTAAATGTTCTGGTGTCCACGTCATCTTCCAAAAAAATAATAGGGTAAAAAAGTCACTAAAGAAGGGGCGATTCTCATGAACTATGCTTTATTAAACTAAAGGTACAAATAAAATTTTCGAGTCAAAAACAGTACCTTAGTGAAATGGGAAAAGAGTCCAGTAATAAAGCTATCGTCATTTTAGGCAACGG
>JAYPMN010000113.1:0-5806 GCA_038129925.1 Flavobacteriaceae bacterium | reverse complement strand
TTGCAATGGGAGGAAATCTTGGTGGTACTGTAGATCCTAACTTTAGTGAAGATGTTATGGAAGTTGATTTTGTTAGGGTTTTTCAAAAAAAATGAAAGACCTCAATTTTTAAGCAATACCTCTCCTGATTTAATCGGCTTAAATATTCCTTTATCTACAGCTAGTTTGCCATTAATTACAACATACTCAATTCCCTCTGAATATTGATGGGGTTTTTCAAAAGTTGCTTTGTCAATAATTGTTTTGGGATTAAAAATTGTGATGTCGGCTTTTTTCCCAATTGCAATACTTCCACGATCACTAAGGCCCATTGCCTGAGAAGGCATATAAGTCATTTTATTGATGGCTTCTGAAAGTGACAATACCCCTCTTTTTCTTACATATTGACCCAACACTCGAGGGAAGGTTCCATACCATCTCGGATGAGGATGACCATCACCAAGTTTTACCAATCGCCCGTCAGAGGCAATCATCGTTTGGCGGTGCTTCATGATGTTGACAACATCATTTTCGTCCATAGCGTGAAAAATACAGCTTGCCCCACCTTTTACTTGCGCCTCAATTACCAATTCTGCTCCATTTTGTATTGAGGGTTTCAAACCTTTTAGTTCACACCAGTGTTTTAAGGTTTTTCCTTCCAGTTCCGGCATCCATCCTACTTTGGCAAACTGAACTCGATCCAAATCATCGCCGCCCCTGTCATTGAGGATATTGAAAACGATTCCATTTTTAATACTATCACGTAATTTAGGATTTCTCAAACGCTCGATAAATTTACTATTCCCTCCTGCACGGGCCCATCCTGGAATCAAAACTGAAATCCCAGTATAACTTGCATTATAGGGATATTGATCCATCATGATGTTTAAGCCTTTTTTTCGCGCCTGATCAACTAGTGATAATGTTTCATTACTCTTGCCCCACATGGGTTTGCCGATAACTTTATGATGGGTTAAAATCACAGGAATTTCTGCCTTTTCAGATATGGTGATGGCTTCCTTTACTGAGGCTAAAACTTCCAAACCTTCATCTCTTAGATGAGAAGTGTAAATTCCTCCTTTTTTTGAGGCCTCCTTTGAAAGTTCAATGATCTCACCTACTTCAGAAAAACTCCCAGGCAAATATTTTAAGCCCGTCGAAATTCCAAAAGCACCCTCGTCCATAGCCTGAGCAATTAGATTTTTCATTTCATCTAACTCTGCTGCAGTCGGTTTTCTATTGTCAAGATTCATGACCTCTCTTCGAACTGAATTATGACCTACCAGAAAACCTACATTCATCCCCACACCTAATTGTTTTAAGCTATCAACATAAATACCAAAAGGAGTTGGACCCCTTCCATCTGGCCCTCCTAAACTAGTTGTGACTCCCTGTCGAATATGACTTTCGCAATCAGAAAGTTCAAAAATAGGCTCTAAATGTGCGTGTAAATCAATAAATCCTGGTGCTACAACCATCCCCTGAGCGTCTATAGTATTCTTTGCCTCTCTATTTTTTAAATTTCCTATTTCTATTATTTGATTTCCTCGAATACCAATAGCTACTTCTTGAGGTCCTTTGGTGCTACCATCGTAAACTATGCCGTTTACTATTAAAAGATCAAATGGGCTCTTGGAGGTACACCCAATAAAAAGAAGTAATAATAAAGGGAAATGAAAATTTTTTAATAGAAACATAATTTAATTTGTATGATTAAAAATACAAAAATGGTAATTTACTTTATTCACCTTAAATTTAGAGCTGAATGATTACTTAAATATTATAATTTTAAAAATGTTATAAATGAAAATTATATTCATACTCATCTTTTTTTTAGCTTCATTAATGAGCTTTTCTCAAGAAATTATCAGAATCAATAGCGAGGAGCATCTTGCAAAAAATAGACCATTTTCACAAGCAACAGTTGTCAACGATATCATTTATCTGTCGGGTCAAATAGGAACACTTCCTGATGGTCAGTTGGTTTCGGGAGGAATAGAAGCTGAAACAAAGCAAGTCTTAACTAATATTCAAAATTTGTTAGAATCAATGGGAAGCTCAATGGACGCCGTTTTTAAATGTACCTGTATGCTGGAGAATATTCAAGATTGGCCAAAAATGTCTGCAGTATATACCACCTTCTTTAAAAAAGATAAACTACCAGCCCGAAGTGCCTTTGCAGGAAGTGGGCTTGCAGCTGGGGCTAAACTTGAAATTGAATGCATGGCAGCGGTAAATCCCAATTAAATTTGTTTATTCTATTTTTTTAGAAAAATCCATAACGTATCTTCACCCAAACAAAATTATTATGACTATAAAAGGCGTTGCAGTAGTAGTTGTCATCACCATGATACTTGTTATGATTTTTATCTTAAGAGATTTCAAAAAACCAAAATAACAAGCCCTAGATACTCATTACAATTCCCCCTATAGAAAATCTCAATGAAATCCATAATTTGAATTATATATTGTAATATTGCAATATGGGAATAACAAAAACTGAAGGCTTTCAGCCAAAAATTACAACAACTGCAGCTCTTTTTAAGGCTCTAGGGCATCCAGGGCGGCTTGCTATAATTGAACATCTAATCTATAGCCCGTCCTGTATTTGTAATGATATTGTCGACCAAATCCCTCTTGCGCAACCTACAATCTCAAGGCATTTGTCTGAATTAAAAAACGTGGGGTTGATCCAAGGAACTATCAAAGGAAATAATATCTGCTATTGTATAAATGAGAATAAATGGGAAGAACTTAAAACTGCAATTGAAGCTTTTAAAATTCCACAAACAAATCAAAACTGTAAATAACCTAAAACGAATACCTATGAAACTTTCAGAATTAAAATCTGTACTTGACAAAATTGAAACTGTTGAATTTACTCTTCCAAATGGAAGCTTAGTCCCTCAGCATTTTCATGTCACAGAAGTAGGGCAAATTGATAAAAGATTTATCGACTGCGGAGGAATGTTAAGAAAAGAAAATGTAATTAATTTTCAGCTTTATACTGCTGATGACTTTGATCATCGATTGAGTGTACAAAAATTAAAATCCATAATCGAATTATCTGAAAAAGCTCTAGGACTTGAAGACTTTGAGATTGAGGTAGAGTACCAATCGGATACTATAGGAAAATACGCCCTTGAATTTAACAACTCTAGATTTTCTTTAGTCTCAACCCAAACTGCCTGTTTGGCAAAAGATCAGTGTGGAATTCCTGAACGTTCAGCAATTCAAAGATCAAAGGCTCAAAATGCTTGTGCGCCTGACTCAGGCTGTTGTTAAAAAAAGCTCACATACTGTAAAATGTTATCAAAACTAAATTTAACCATCGAGCAAGTTCTTAAAATTCCTATTCCAGAAAATAGAAAAGTGATACTCAGTAAGCTTGTAGACTATATCCAAAATAAGTTGGAAATTGGGCAAAGTCCTCGACTGAACTTTATCTGTACACACAACTCACGAAGAAGTCAATTTTCTCAAATTTGGGCGCAAACTGCTGCTGCTTTTTTTACTATTGAAGTAGAATGTTTTTCTGGAGGTGTAGAGCTTACTGCATTTAACGAACGTGCCGTGGCCTCTATCTTACGATGCGGATTTAAAGTTGATAAAGAGGGTGAGATTAACCCAAAATATTCGGTGTACTACGACACCAAATCAAAACCTATAGTTGCTTTCTCTAAGCTCTTTGACGATACTCCAAGCCCATTTGCAGCGGTGATGACCTGTACACATGCAGATAAAAACTGTCCTTTTATCCCTGCAGCTGAATGTCGTATTCCAGTGCGTTATGACGATCCAAAAGCTTTTGACAATACTGATGTAGAGGCAGAAAAATACGATGAGCGATCCATGCAAATTGCTTCAGAAATGTTCTATTTATTCCAAAACCTAGCAAAGAAAAAACTTTAGAAATTTTTGCTTAATTTTAATTAAATCCATTTGCATGTTTAATAGAATACCAGTAACCCCTTTTTATTCCTTGACATTATTAGCAATCCCTTTTTTTGGAATGCAATTAACTGACCAAATAAACTGGACATTATTCGATTTTATTATGATGGGGGGTATGCTATTATCACTTGGCTTTGGGATTCATTTTATTTCTTTAAGAACAAAAACCTACAAACAAAAAGCCATTTTTATTTCAGTGGCCGTACTCCTTTTTTTATTCATTTGGGGAGAACTAGCCGTTGGAATCATCGGCTCTCCTTTTGCAGGTGACTAAACCTTCAATTCACAACTCCTAAATAACTTACCTATGAAACGAATTCTAAATTTACTTCCCTTACAATTTTACGTATACTAATCATTAGATCAGCGTATTAATCTATTTCATTTCCATAAGGGAAGTTTAATTGAAACATTGAAAACTATCTAAAATTATAAAAAGAATCGATTTCCATCTTCTCCTAGCATGTAAACTAATGGTTTAGCAACTATTATATTTACTTTTTTAGAATACTTGGCCTAAAATTGCTAAGTTTGATTTTAACCATAAATCAAATTCAATGAAAAAAATAATTTTTCTTTTAGCCCCTTTATTCCTTTTAAGTTGTAATTCCAATCCTGACTACCAAAGAAATTTAGCAAATGCTCAAAAATTATTTGAGTTACATGGTGCAGAAGATCTCGAAGGTCAAAAAGCCTTAGTCAGTAAAGAAATTAAATCAATTCCTCCTCTTTACGGTTCTGAACCTATGGGTTATGACGCCTACGTACAAATGCTTGAGGGATACCATCAAGCGTTTGATAACATCAAATACACAGCTGAGGTTTGGTTGCCTGGAACTGACGATCAAGGAACGCTTGACGGAAGTGTAAGAACATATGGAAATTGGACTGCTACGCATGCGGTTACGGGTAAAGAACTCAATCTTAACGGCTATTGGTATTTTAATTTTGATGAAAATGGGTTAGTTACTGAACAAGGTGACTTTTTTGACGCAGGTGGAATGATCAGTGCTGTATATGATGTAAATCATCAAGATGAGATTATCAATATTGTCAATATGTCAACAAAAAAATCAGCAGCTGATGTAGAAGCTTTTACTGAGGCCTATCAAAATGTCGTTAACAGAAATGAGGAAACCTCGCTGAGTTTTAGATTTATGAAAGCAGGTAAAAATAAGGTAACCCTTATTGAACGTTATAAAAATTCTGATGCTGTATTGCTCCATGTTAAAAATATCTCTCCAGGCGGACCTATAGCTAAAGATTTTGAAGCTTTTACTGAAACCTTTAACATCAATTCTATGACCCTGTATGGCAATGTTTCAGATGAACTAAAAGATGCTCTAGCTCCTTTTCAAATAAAAACGAATTATGTTTCTGTTATTGCAGGATACAGTAGATAATCAGAATCCTTTTCAATTGTACAACCCTCTTTTTAAGAGGGTTTTTTTGTGAGTGAATTTAGACACCTTATCTTTAGCTTATCAATACTCTTTTAATGCAAGAAAAAATTAAGTTTTATCAGATTGATGCCTTTACCGATAAACTTTTTAGTGGAAATCCAGCCTGTGTTGTCCCCTTGAATAACTGGCTTGAGGACAGTGTTTTGCTCAATATTGCGAAAGAAAATGCAGTTCCCGAAACCGCCTTTTTTACAATACAAGAAAACGGCATTCACTTGAGGTGGTTTACTCCTGATATAGAAATGGACCTCTGTGGTCATGCCACACTAGCAAGCGCACATTGTTTGATACAACATATGGATTATAGCAAAGCTGAACTAAAATTCAAAACACTCAGTGGAACCCTCAAAGTAAACCATAATAATGGAATGTATTTTTTAGATTTTCCATCCAGACCAGCAAAAAAAGCT
>JAYPMN010000112.1:0-5837 GCA_038129925.1 Flavobacteriaceae bacterium | reverse complement strand
ATATAAGGAATTAAATATAAGGGTGTTTTGTTTTTTGTAAGAGGTTCTTCAAAAACAAGTTCTCCAAGGTATCCCAAATTGATAGGAATTTGATTTTGAGGAACAGAAGACCAAGAACTTCTCTCGTTAGTTTGCATATCAAACCGATAGGACTGAAATCCCCAACGTTGGCTTCCTTCAGGATACTTTAATGAATTTAAGGGAATGGCTATCTCAATTGTAAACGAATCTTCATTTCGTGCAGCCTCTGCTTTCCATTTAATGTCCCAAGTCAAACTAAAGCCATTTATGGTTACCCCTCGATCAGAGACTAGACCTTCACGTTGAACGCCGTATGCACTAACTCCAAATAAAAAAGCATTTTGCCCATCTCTAAAAGTATCAAAAAGGACAGTTATATTATCATTGGAACGCGCACTAAAATCACGCTTTAATGAACTTACCATAAAGTTAGCATTAACACCTTTTGCATATGCGCTAATATAAATATGGGTATCATCATAAAGCAATTTCACTTCGGTTTCATTGGTAGAACGAAGAGAATCGGTAGGAAACATTTGCCAAAAATCAGTTGCTTTATCGGCCTCGTTCCAGACTGCTTCATCAAGGACGCCGTCAAGCTTAATTCCCCCTTCAATTTTTTTAACAAAAACAGAACGTTGATCTGACAGTTGACCGTAACTATCCAATGGATTAGTCACAATTAATAAAAAAATGATTTGAAAAGGAATATTAAATTTCATTCACGCTTATTTTGATGTATGGGATTTGGAATGAAGTTGATAGGTTATAAAACGTATTTAAACACCTTTTATTTAGTTGATGAATATTTTTTAGAATAGCGTCTCCAAAGTTCAGTTTGATGGGTTTCAAGGCTGATCTCTCTCCCTGCAATCCAGGCCTTGTGAATTTGGTTGGTACGCATGTCTAATGCATCCCCCATTGATAGAAAAAGTGTTGCATCTTTACCTACTTCTAGTGTCCCTAGTTGACTGTCGATTCCCAATATTTTAGCAGCATTGGAGGTAATGAGTTGTAAGGCTGCCTCTTTGTCCATGCCATAGGCAGCAAAACTACCAGCATAGAATGGAAGGTTACGGGTATACATTCTTTCCATACGTCCGCTAACATCTATACTGACTAATATACCGGCCTCTGTTAATTTGGCTGCCAATTTAAAGCTGCCTTTTACATCCTCGTCTTCATTGTCAGGAAGTCGGTGAGGTCTAGAGGCTATTACAGGAATATTATGGTGTTTGATAAATTCGATTTGATTCAGTGCCTCATTCCCTCCGACTAAAACGACTTTTTCAATCCCTAAACCTTTGAGATAGCTAATACCATCCACAATTTGTTTTTCATCTTTAGCGTGGAGATAGAGTGTCTTTGAACCATTGAAAAGACCAGTCATTGCTTGATATGGAAGATGAACAGTTTTTTGATTCAGATCGTACACTTTTGAATTCTCAAAAAAGGTTTTGATTTTTTCAATATTTGGCAGATAGTTTTTATTGCTTTTGAGGGTTGGGTCTTCACCCATCCACCACCTTCCTCTGCTATAAGGAATGGGCCAATTGAGGTGGATACCTTCATCTGTCTTAACCAAAGCGTCTTCCCAGTTCCACGCATCGAGTTGCATTACGGATGAGCTTCCAGAAATTTGACCTCCTCTGGGTGTAATTTGAGCGACTAACACCCCATTAGGTCGCATGCTTTCCACAATTTTAGACTCGGCATCATAAGCGATTGCTGTACGGATATGCGGTAAAAAATCACCTAATTCGTCCTCGTCTCTAGTGGCTCGAACTGCATCGACTTCTACGAGTCCAAGCGTTGAATTCATAGCTATAAACCCAGGATAAAGGTGTTTGCCTTCTGCATTAATCAAGATTTCATATTCAGCCTTGTTGGGTTCTGTTCCTACAGCAGTTATTTTTCCATTTTTAAAGCCCAATGCTCCGTTGGAAATAGTACTTCCATAACCTAGGTGGAGGTATGCATTGGTGATTAATATAGATTTCTCTTGAGGATCGGCGGGAGTTTGTTGCCCCATTACAGGAAACGACAAAATCAGTAGAAGTATATTGATTAATTTTTTCATGTCTTATCTAGTCTAAAGTTTCACAAGTAAATTCTCTCTTGGTTCCCTCAGGTGGGGGTTGAGTTGCAGCTCCATTTTCTTTTGCCATTAACATTTGACTGATGATTTGCTGTTTTTCTGTTTCAATGGATTGCAATTGTTTAGCAATAGTGTCAGCGTCGTAATAAACAACCCCTTCAATGATTGTTTTCTCTGCTTTAGCATAGATGGAAAGCGGATGGTCGGACCAAAGTACAAGATCGGCATCTTTTCCAACTTTAATACTACCAATACGGTCGTCGAGGTGAAGTAACTTTGCAGGGTTAAGAGTGACAAATTTCCATGCGTCTTCCTCTGAAATTCCACCGTATTTAACAGCTTTTGCAGCTTCTTGATTTAGGCGGCGTGACATCTCGCCGTCATCAGAGTTAAAAGCCACTGTTACTCCTGCGTTATGCATAATAGCACCGTTATAGGGAATGGCGTCTTTAACTTCGTTTTTATATGCCCACCAGTCCGAAAAGGTTGAGCCACCTACTCCGTGTTCAGCCATTTTATCAGCGACTTTATAGCCTTCTAGAATATGAGTGAAAGTATTGATTCTAAAGTCAAATTTTTCTGCCACTTTCATCAACATATTAATTTCAGATTGAACATAAGAATGGCTTGAGATGAAGCGCTCACCTTTTAATATCTGAAGCAATACTTCCATTTCAATGTCGTAACGAGGTTTTTTTGTTTTTGCTTTCACTTTTTTGGAAAGACCATTATAGCGATCCCACTCTTCACCGTATTCTTTAGCACGTTGAAAATAATCAGTCAAAACTTGTTCCACTCCCATACGGGTTTGTGGAAAACGGGAATAGCTTCCCCAATTCGATTGTTTTACATTTTCTCCCAACGCAAATTTGATAAAAGGATCTGCATTTTTAATAATTAGATTATCTGTAGTTTCTCCCCATTTAAGTTTGATGATTGCAGAACGTCCACCAATTGGATTCGCAGAACCGTGTAAAATTTGAATGGTAGTTACTCCCCCAGCTAAGTCTCTGTAGAGTCCGATATCATCTGGTTCCAGTACATCCTCAATACTTACCTCAGCAGATGAGTTATGTCCTCCTTCGTTTATGCTTGAGGCACCGAGGTGGGAGTGTTCGTCAACGATCCCTGTAGTTAAATGTTTTGCCGTTGCGTCAATGAATCTAGCATCTTGTGCTTTAAGTGAACTGCCTATGGCTGCGATTTTACCGTCTACAACCAGTACATCCGTATTCTCTAAAATGCCTGCTTTTTCATTAGTCCAAACAGTCGCATTTTTAAAGAGTAGGGTCTCAGATTTGGGACGTTTACTAAAACCGTAAGCTTTATTTGGATAGGTAACAGGTACTGGATCGTAATACTGAGGAGTCTTCTTCTCTTTAGTCTCTTCTTTTATTTCATCCTCAAGTTTGGTTACACTCCATTTTATTGTGTTCCCTGAAAAGCCTTTTCCTTGCCCTTTTTCAAAACCTGATTCATTTACTTTAGTACTCAACTGGGCGTAAACTTTATCTTTTGAATCTATTAGTGTAATTGACAACCAATGGTCTTTATATGAAGCTTTGGTTTTGTACTTCAAACTGTCCATTTTAGCTGAGACGCTAATCTTCTCCTGACTATTTTTCAAGTCAAGATTAATGGTTTTTCCTTCGATTTCTAGGCTGTATTTCCCATCAATATTTTGAATATTATGTTCTGCAATTACATGAGGTGTCCCTTTGACCCAATTTTCATAGATTTTGGTTTTATCTTCAAAGAGAGGTCCGGAGGTCACTATAAAGTTGGCGAGCTTTCCTTTTTCTAGGGAGCCTAAATTGTTTTGCTGTTTAAGAATTTGAGCTGGTATAGTGGTCAAGGAAGCCAATGCTTTTTCTTTTGAAAGCCCATATGCAACCGCTTTCTTAAGGTTAGACATAAAGTCCTTTTCTGATTTTAACTCATGAGTTGTCAAAGCGAATTGGATTCCAGCTTGCTCCATCATGGCAGGATTCATTGGGGCTTGATTCCAATGGCGAAGTTGAGCTAGTGTTATTTTCTTGAGTAGTAAAGGATCGTTTGCATCATAAGCTTTTGGGAAATTTAGAGGTAAAATTAACTTGGCTTTACTGCTTTTAAGTTGATCTAGTAGTTCGTATTCTTGCCCACTTGCGACTACTGCAAAATCAAGACCCATTTCATTTCCTACATTTACTGCTCTAAGAGTATTTAGTTTGTCAGAAGCTTCAAATATTTTAGGAAGATTTTTGTTTTTTAAGGCGGCCTCTATGGCCAAATCGGTGTGATCTGCATTACCCGCCTCATACCAACTTACATCGTGATAGAACTGACGGATCAAAGCCATGGCGCCCATAATAGAGCTGGGATAAGATTGATTTGAAGTAGTACTCTTTTTGAAGGAAAAGTGTTCTACTGCTTCTGTTTTGATAAAACGTTCTCTATCTGCAAGCTGATCGCTCAGCGCTAGCAAAAGGCTTGTGCCTCTGTGTATTCCGTTTGCTCTGTGGGTATTGACAACACCAAAACCCGCATTCCTCATGCTTTTGGCTTTGGTTTTATCATAGCTGTAATCCGCAAGTAAATTGTAATCGCTTATGATATGATCATTCCAATAGTACCCATCGCGACTAGCTTGGTATTGAGCGCTTCTTCCTGATCGAGAATTTTTTTTCATTTTGACTCCAAAATTGCTGTTGAGTTCAATAAATGATGGGTAAATATGAGTACCAGATTTATCGTATACCCTTGTATTTTTTGGAAGGGTTAAATTTTGACCCACAGCAACAATACGCCCGTTATGTTCCAACAGAGTGGCGTTTTTGAGCACTGTGGTAGGATTTAGATGGATTGTTGCATTTTTAAAAGCTTGAAAATTCAGATCTTTTGTTTTTACCGCTTTATTGTTTGGGAAGTAATCTTGGGCTTGAAGCACAGAAAGCGGGAAAATTAATAATAGTAATAACTTTCTCATTTGTTTTTTTTCGAAAGTACATTAAAAAAACTAGAATATTAAAATAGGTTATTTTATTTTTTCTGCGCGTGTAACCTGACTACCGAAGATTGGCCTAAGTGGAAAGTACCTTCAGCGAGTTCAATCACCTCTTCCTTGATCTCAACCATTTCAAAACCTTCAAAATCGTTACTGAGTTCCGTAGTATCATAAAGCTGATTCGGCATTTTAGGACCACCAACATTGGGATTGATTTTTTGACACTTTAGATGATTTTTACTGAAAGCTTCAAGAATTATTGATCCTTGAGGATTCAAAAGTTTTATCAAATGTTTGTGGTTAGATTTGCGAACGGTATCAGGGAAGTGAACATATACGAGTCCAATGGCATCAAAAAAATTATCAGGGAATTCCAAATCTGACAATGACCCAATCTGGTAGTTTATGGAAACTTCTTTTTCTCTTGCCAGTTTCATGGCTTTTTTGTAGGCAAATTCGCTAAAGTCATATGCAAAAACATCCCAACCCAGAGAGGCAGCATGTACTGCATTTCTTCCTTCTCCCTCTGCAGGGAGTAAAATTTTCCCTGGTTTCAATAAACTCAAAGTTTTTTTAAAGTAGTTATTTGGCTCTTTACCATAAACGTAGTTTTCTTGAGCATAACGCGCATCCCAAAATTCTTTCATATCTCTCCAAATATTTGAAGCAGCAATTTATTTAAGCTACCATTTCATTTAAAATCCCTTTTCTAAAAGCCTTATAGCTAGAAGA
>JAYPMN010000111.1:0-5839 GCA_038129925.1 Flavobacteriaceae bacterium | reverse complement strand
CAACAGAATATTATCCACTTTAAAAATGCTGATCAGCGAAAAAGCTATTTACTTCATCAAAAAAAACCTCGTATTTCTTTGTCAATGACCGATTAATTTTAACAATTGAGTCTCAGTAGATTTGTATATTTAGACCAAAACAAATCAGTTAGCATGAAAAGCAGTATATATCAATGGAATTTTTCCGTCATTTTTCTTGTTTTAGGGTCACTTTTATTGAATGCCCAAACCCAACAAGGTCACACTAATAACAACAAGTTCAAGCAACTTTACGACCAATTTGCAGATCCAAATAGATATCACAACGCAGCAGGAGCTCCCGGGGTAGATTATTTTCAGCAAAAGGTCGATTATGCAATGGACATCGAGTTGGATGATGAAAACAGTAGATTGTATGGTGAGGAAACCATAACGTACATCAACAATTCTCCAGACCAATTGCCTTATTTGTGGATTCAATTGGACCAAAATATTCGCAAAAAAGATGCCCCAGCTCTAGAAAAAAATGGGTCAGGTAATTCAGTTACTATGCGGCCTTCTTCATTTGTTAGCAATTACGTTAATGAGCCTTTTGATGGGGGCTTTAATATCGATTGGGTTAAAGATGAAAAAGGGAATCCACTTCCGTACAAAATCAATCAAACGATGATGCGAGTAGATCTTCCACAGCCAATTTCCTCAGGAGGATCTTATGTTTTTAAAATCAAGTGGTGGTATAATATCAATAATCACGTTGAAGGGAGAGGACGTTCTGGTTATGAGTTTTTTGAGGAAGATGGCAATAAAGCCTATGTGATCGCACAGTTTTTTCCTAGGCTTTGCGTTTACAATGACGTTGAGGGCTGGCAAAATTACCAGTTTTGGGGCAATGGAGAGTTTGCTTTAGAATTTGGGGATTATGAAGTAAACATTACTGTACCTGCAGATCATATCATGGAGGCAACGGGAAATCTTCAAAATCCAAAAGAAGTATTGAATCGTGAAGAGTACAACCGATTTACCGCTTCTGCAAAGAGCTTTGACAAGCCTCTGCTGATTGTTACCGAAGAAGAGGCTCGAGAGAAAGAACAATCCTTTTCTAAAAAGAAGAGTACATGGAAATATTACGCTAAAAATGTAAGGGATTTTGGTTTTGCGACCTCGAGGAAATTTATTTGGGAACGGCAAGCGGTTGAGCTCGGAGCTCAAAAGGTCATGGCAGTTTCGCTTTATCCCAAGGAGGGAAATCCTTTGTGGGAAGAGTATTCTACAAAAGCCGTGGTACAAACTTTAAAAACCTATTCCAAGTTTACTTTTGACTATCCCTACCCAAAAGCTGTTTCAGTACATGCCAAAAATCAAGGGATGGAATACCCAATGATCTGTTGGAACTACGGCCGACCTGATGAAGAAGGAAATTATTCAGACCGTACAAAGTTTGGGATGATAAGTGTAATCATACATGAAGTTGGACACAACTTTTTTCCCATGATAGTCAATTCTGATGAGCGTCAATGGGGGTGGATGGACGAAGGTTTGGATACCTTTGTTCAGTATTTGACGGAGCAAGAATTTGGTGCTACTCACCCTGAAGCCATTCCAGGTTTTACTACTTATCCGTCAAGAAGGGGTGCGCCTGAAAAAATAGTCCCCTACATGGCAGGCGATCAAGAATATATTTCACCGATCATGTCCAACCCTGAAAACGTGTATCAACTCGGACCCAATGCCTATGCAAAGCCGGCAACTGCACTGAATATTTTAAGAGAAACAGTAATGGGTAGAGAGGCTTTTGATCATGCCTTTAAAACTTATGCGAAACGCTGGATGTTTAAACATCCTACTCCCGAAGACTTTTTTAGAACTATGGAAGATGCATCAGCCATTGATTTAGATTGGTTTTGGAGGGGGTGGTTTTACACTACTGATGTTGTAGATATCGGAGTTAAAGGTTTGAAAAAATATTATTTTTCTGATACCCCTGATCAAAAAGCTAAGGACCGTCTTGAGCAATACGGATTCGACTTAGAAGATCTGCCAGACATGGTTTTTAAAATTGATGAAGAGAGCGAGTCTTTTGATCCAAACGCTACAAGTGACAACCCTATTGGTGATTCACAAGTCCTTCAAGAATATCTAGAAAAAGAAGGATTGAATAGCAGTGAGATTCCCGCTTATTTTTACGAAGTGGAATTTGAAAAACCCGGTGGGTTGGTCATGCCACTTATTGTTGAATACGCCTATTCAGATGGCACTAAAGAACGGGTAAGCTATCCTGTTCAACTTTGGAGAAAAAACGATGCTAGCGTAAAGAAAATCATTGCTTCAGACAAAGAGTTGGTTGGAGTAACAGTTGATCCAGACAATGAGACCGCTGATGTGAATACAGACAACAACAGTTGGCCTAGAAAGGAAACCCCTTCTGACTTTGATAAATTCAAAGAAAAAATTAAAGGTTAATGCTTAAAGAAAACGGTTGAATCTCCTTTGATTTTCAGCCGTTTTTTTATGAAACCTTCTATATTTGCTTAAAATCTAGAACATGCTTTTATTCATTAGTGGAGCTGAAATAGTTTTTGTGTTTTTTATTGTCTTGCTCGTTTTTGGAGCAGACAAGATTCCCTCTATCGCTCGAACTTTAGCAAAAGGAATGACTCAAGTAAGACAGGCGACTAATGATATTAAAAGTGAGATTCAAAAAACCGTTGATTCAGATATTGAAAACCCTACTAAATCAATTGCAAGTGAGTTTAAAAAAGAGGTGGATGAGGTCAAAAAAGATTTTACAGACCTAGAAGATTCTATCCGCAGAGATTTATAATACCCTACTTAGTGTCAACCCGTCTCTTAGCGGGATCAAAGTTGTTTGCACCCTGTGATCACTTTTCAACTTATCATTGTACTTTTTTAAGGCAGCAGTAGCGCGGTCGTTAGGTTCTGCATTCCGAAGCACCTTTCCACTCCAGATAACATTGTCAGAGATAATCAAACCACCTTTACGCATTTTAGGAAGTACTTCTTCAAAATAGGCATCGTAATTTTCTTTATCTGCATCGATAAAAACCAAATCATAAGGACCCTTTATTTGAGGCAACACGTCCATCGCTTTTCCCAAATGACTCTTAATTTTTGAGGTAAATGGACTTTTATTAAAATAGCGTTTTTGTATACTAACCAATTCTTCGTTGTGGTCAATGGTGTGTATTGTGCCATTCGAAGTTAAGCCCTCCGCTAAACTTAAAGTCGCATAGCCTGTATAAGTTCCAACTTCTACCACAGTTTTAGGTGCTATTAAATGTGATAGAAGACTTAGAAACCGCCCCTGCAATCTGCCGCTCATCATTCTTGGCTGAAGTACTTTTTGATGTGTTTCCTTTTCAAGTTCAATCAGAATTTCTGGAACTTGTTCACTATGGTTAGTAGCATATGAGAACCAATCCTCATCAATGCCTTTGGAAGGAAATGGAGTCTTATTCTTTTGGTCTAGCATATTCAAATCGTTCTAATAGTGTGGGTAGTGCATAACCGTCTAGTCCATTAACACTGACTACTTCTCCCTTGTCCAACTGAACCCATCCATCAGTTCCTAATAGTTCTTCTTGAATATAGATGTGCTCTATCTGACCGATGATCAGTATGGTGTCGTTTTCCTCAATTAGATATTCGTTTACATAACTGCATCCCAACTGTATTGGAGCTCCTTTGACATAAGGAGCAACCCATCCCTCTTTTTTTTCAGCGCTAAGATTGGTTTGGTTAAACTCTGAAATTTCCTCAGGATATTTGGCTGAGGTGTGGTGTGCATCTTCAATTTGAGATTTTGAGATTGAATTAAGAGTAAATATTCCAGTTGATTTCATATTGGCATGTGAATGTCTTGGAACTGTTGTAGGGCGTAGGACAAGGCCTATCAATGCTGGGTTGCTTCCAAGATGAACTACTGAGCTAAATACAGCGAGGTTATCTACTCCTATTGTAGAGGTCGTTCCTAAAAGATGCGCAGATTTATATCCCGTGACACTGTTAATTAGATTGAGACGATAAATTTTTGATAAGCTCTCAAGCTCTGATTTTACTAAATGATGCATGTTTTTTTTTCAAAGATAGCCAAAGATAAAACAGTCTTTGTCTAGCTGTTTGATTTCTTATCAAACTGAAGAACAAAATAAATGATGACGATAACGGCTACAACTAAAAGTCCTATATAACTATAGTGATCGGATAGCTCTCCCGTAGAAAGAAAGCCTTTCAAAATTTCACCATCCAGTAAAGAAATGAATAGTGTTAAAGGAATTAAAAGCAGTAGAAATCTAAATTTTTTCAAAAGATTCATTTATATCAAGATGTACATGTATATAGTTATAGATTCTTTAAATTTATAAAAACTAATTTTAAAGCATATGATTTTACTCAACACCTTAATATTATTAGTCATGAGTCTTACAACTCAAACAAATGCCATAGAAGGAGCCTGGATCACTCAAGACGACGAAACAGGAAGAAAAAAATCTGAAGTACTTATATACATAGAAAACGGTAAACTGTACGGGAAAATCACCAAACTCCTTTTGCCAGAAGATGAGGGTAAAAAATGTGTCAATTGTAAAGGGAAGAATAAGAATCAGCCGATCGAGGGTATGGTAATTATCAAAGATTTAGAAATTGAGGGTGATACTTGGGAAGACGGTACCATACTGGATCCAAAATCAGGTAAAGTGTACGATTGCTATATTGGATTTCAAGATGACAATACACTCAAAGTTCGCGGGTTTTTAGGGTTTTCTCTTTTGGGTCGTACTCAAATATGGAAACGTAAATAGTAAAAAAAACCGTTCAGTTGTAAAGACTGAACGGTAACTTAAACTAAAAACAAAAAATTTGAATTAAATGGACTAATAATGTCGTTCCAATAATTATAATACAAAGATATACTTAAAACAATATTTTTTTTTCACTTTTATAATTAAAAAAGCCACTTTTGTTAAATAATCAATAATTTACTCTTAAAATCATATCTCAATATTTTCTGGAGCATTTTTATATAAATTTCCAAAAAAAGATAAATCAAGTTTATGTTTTTTACTCTACAGACACAAACAACTCATTCGTCTTGACTTCAGATTGGCTTTCTTGAAGCGTATTTTTTCTTTAGGTAGTCAAGGGCTTAAAATTAACAGAGAGTTACAAATGATTGTGATAGTATATAATTACGATTTTGGTGATGTGTACGATAGAACTCACTTCGGTTTAACTATTACAGTTCAAGATTAATAACAACAGGAGAGTAGCATTAGATAACGCCTTAAAAGTTGTCACTCGGTTCTTTTCAAGTTACCTCCTGCTTGACATAATGAGTAAGTGTGAATTTTTGGTTTCATATCTGTTTAACAGTCCATTTAGTACTCTTTCCCACTTATGCTAAATTAAACCAACTATTTAAAAAAACTACAATGATGAAAGACCGTACCAAAGAATTGTTAAACCACCAATAATCATAGATATCGACACAGTCTTTAATATAATTTTCATACTTCAAATTTAAAACTTTAGGATAATAAATTTAAAAATTCAATTACTACAAAAATACTGCACAAATGAAAGAAGAAATAGATTTAACCAAGTCTGATATAGATAAGTTGAGACGTAGTGTTGAGGTCATTTGTAAAGATGGTTATAAACGACCTTGATGCAATAGAAATTATACAGCATGAGTAAAGTTAACGGTTCGGGTTTACTAAACTATTTGAAATAAAAAAAGCCTTCAGGATTTATTCCCGAAGGCATATTAACCATAAACCAATTCATTTTTTAGTGAAAAAGTTGACAAATATAATAAACTTTAGTTGTATGTACAAATGTT
>JAYPMN010000110.1:0-5850 GCA_038129925.1 Flavobacteriaceae bacterium | reverse complement strand
GGGAAAACTTCTAAAGCACCTTTATCCCAAACACAAGGGCATGGGTTTTAGAAAATGGTTTTTTTATTGGGATATGGGGTTGGGATTTGATATGTAAGCTAATCTCTATACATTTGAATCATGAAAAAACTATACCTCTTATCAGAAGGAGTTGTATGCCTTTCAAAAAAGATCTCGCCTTGAAAGAAATTAAAGTAAAAAAAGGACAAATTTTACAACGAAAGGAGGATTTGTATAGCAAAGTTTATCATGTACAAACTGGCCTATTGCGGAGTTATACAATTGATGAAAAAGGTAGAGAACACATATATATGTTTGCTCCTGAAAATTGGATTATTGGAGATAGTGTTTCTCCACAAACTCCCTGTGATTTATTTATTGATTGTTCTTACATAACCCTTGTCTACCCTTATTCTTCTTGCTGTAGTAGAAAATGTTTTTTTGCGCTATTTTAAATGAAGGCATGCCCACTCTGATTAGGGCACTTGAGTAGGTCTCCCCCAGATTGTAGTAAAAATCTTAAGATTTTTACCTTTTAATTTAATATATTTCATTGTTTTAATAAATTGTAATATGTTGATTAGCAATGTGTTAAAAATTAACTTGGATTAATTAACATTAGAGAATATTGCAGCCTAACTATGGATACGGTCAAAACAAATCGCTATCGAGACTACCTTCAGTTTTTAGCTACTGAATTCAAAGTAGAATACAGTTCCTATACTGAATATCACAACTGGAGTATAAACTTCAGTAGCGAGTTCTGGGAAACGATTTCTAAATATTTTAAAATTGAATTTGACCAGATTTATTCTAAAGTTCAAAAAGAAAATAATCATCCCTGGAAAACAGAATGGTTTTTAGATTCTAAGCTCAATTACGCAAAACATATTTTTAGGAATTACAACGCAGAGCACCCTGCTCTTATTTACCAAAGTGAGACAACCGTATTAATTGAAATCAGCTGGCAAGAACTTTTAGATCAGACGTTAAGGCTTCAAGAAAAATTACTCCATTTAGGCGTGCAACAAGGCGATGTCGTTGCAGCTTATGGACCGAATACGCCAGCTACTGTGGCAGCATTTTTAGCATGTAATTCTCTTGGTGCAATTTGGAGTTCCTGCTCACCGGATTTTGGAATAGAAGCGGTATGTGACCGTTTTATTCAGCTAGCCCCAAAAGCACTTTTTAGTTATTCCAGCTATTCCCATAATGGTAAAGAGTACAATAGCTCAAAAAAAGTAGAACAGCTAAAGAAAATTTTAGGGGAAGCCTGCGAGAACATCAGCCTCGAAGAGTATGATACTTTTGAAAATAACACTAGAAGTTTAGAGGAACTTTCGTTTACTTCGGTTGATTTTTCGGCTCCAATTTGGATACTTTTTTCTTCAGGAACGACAGGTAAACCAAAAGCCATTGTTCATAAAACAGGGGCCATGCTATTAGAACATTTAAAAGCACTTGGTCTGCATCAAAATGTTTGTCCAGGCGACCGCTATTTTTGGTATTCTACTACGGGCTGGATGATGTGGAACTATGCCCTGAGCAGTTTGCTCTGTGGGGCAAGCCTCTGCATTTATAACGGAGCGGTTAATTATCCAAATCAAAATGTTTTATGGGATTTTGCTGCTAGGGCAGGAATCAATCATTTTGGCCATGGAGCCTCTTATTTCCAGGCCCTTTTTAAAAACACTTTATTTAGTGTCAAAAGCTCAGAGCTTATGTTAAAAACCCTTGGCTCTACGGGTTCGCCATTAGATGCAGCCACGACAGTTAAACTTCAAAACATATTTCCAAAAACACAGATAATTTCTTTAAGCGGTGGGACAGATGTCTGTACTGCTTTCGTGGGAGGACATCCAGAATTAGAAGTCAAGCCCGGAGAAATACAATGTAAAATGTTGGGTGCACCAGTCTCGATTTACGATGAAAATGCCAATAAAGTTATTGATACCCCAGGGGAGCTTGTACTTGAGGGATCTTTTATTGCCCTCCCTAAAGCATTTTGGGGAGATGATGACTTTTCCCAATACAAAAAGAGCTATTATTCGATGTATAAAAATGTTTGGAATCACGGTGATTGGGCAACCGAGACCAAATCAGGAGGTTTTATAATTCACGGGAGGTCAGATGCTACTCTAAACCGGTCTGGAGTTCGAATTGGAACAGCGGAATTTTATGCTCTTTTTGACAAGAGAAAAGACATTGACGACAGTTTAATCATACACCTTTCAAAGCGAGCAGAGGACGCTCTGTACTTATTTTTAAAAGCAAACAGTAAAATTGATTTAAACGAATTAAAAAGGGATATTCGCAAAAACTGTTCACCCCGACATGTTCCAGATTACATTTATCTAGTTCCAGACATTCCCTATACGATCAGTGGTAAAAAGGTCGAAATCCCAATAAAAAAACTACTCAGTGGAGTTTCTTTAGATAAGGCCTTAAGCAAGGAAAGCTTAAGAAATCCAGAGGCATTAGAGTGGTTTAAAGAATTTGTATTAAACGATAATTCTTCTCTCACTAATTGAAAACGCTTGAATTCAAAAGTTTTTTCGATAGAGATCACAATTTAAATAAAATATCAAAGAGTTTATTTTTAAGATGAGAGCCTTTACTGAATCAGCTTGTGTAATTTGCAGCCAAAATGAATCGTATGTTTCAGCTCTATCTAATGGGAGAGCTTTATATCCTGCTTGGCTTTGCACACTTTACACATACACTATTTTACAGACCATGAAATACCATAACTTAAACTAGCCCATGCTTTATTAATTTATTTAAGTGCTTTAGCTGAAATTATTTTAGACCTGGGTGGGTTTTTTCTTTTATCAATAAATTAAGCCTTATGGGCCATCATGCTACTGCTCACCTTATTTTTAATAATTCATGTTAACATGCTTTTTCCTGGAAACCGTCTAGGGGTTTCACTCTGGTTACAGTGGTTGTATATACTACTTCAATTTCTTTTGATTTATTGTGTACATATCAACATGTAAGATTAGGGTTATTTAAAGCAACTTAAAATGATACAGTTCAATTCTTCAAAATAGATTACAGGCTGGAATTAGAAAAGGCTAAAAGGGAAGAGCTTAGTGAAGTTTAAGGATGGTTTATTAGTGCTTTTATCATGCACTTTTTGGTTGGGGTAAATGGATTTGTTTACTTTCAATAAGATTGAGTTATTGGCGATAATCTATGTGATTAAAAAATGAAAAAAAGAAAGATTGAATAATTTTGTTTAACTTTATTAAAAAAAGAAAAAACAGCTATGCTTGAAAAAAAGTCATTAAATACTATTAACCAAACAACGCGAAAAATCAGTTTTGATAGATATTCACGATTTAAAACTTTACTTTGGTTTTACAAAACGATATTGTGTTCATATTGATTTAAATATGAAACAAAGATAAAACGTAATTTAAAATTCATTTAAAAAAGCCGATCAGGGTTCGTTTATCGTAACTACTAGTTTTATTGACCATCGTAGGCGCAATACTTGATAAATTTGTCTTATTAGCGTGTACCCTAAACGGTTGTCTTTTTTAGTAAAAAGAATCCTCAAAACACAACTTAATAAGAACTTTACAAAGCTTTTTCAAGGCTTGATGATATTGCAAAAAGAAGGTGTTTGGAAATCAAAAACCTTAAACAAAAGCCGTTTTTACCTCCCATTGCACATTTTTTTAACAAAAAATTATGTTTTTACAAAAAAAGTTATCTATTATTGTTGTTCACTATTTTTATGAAATAGTCATTTAATCATTATTTAAACTAAACTAAACATGAAAAAAAGGTTAATTAAACAGATTCTTGTGGCATTTACGGTATTATTTGCTACTAGTATCTATGCTCAAAATGTCACAGGACTTGTGACGAGCGACGACGGACCTCTTCCAGGTGCTACAGTACTTGTTCAAGGTTCAAATGAATTCGCTACTACTGATTTTGACGGTAACTTTTCAGTTGAGGCAAATCAGGGTGATATCCTAATTGTTTCATTTGTAGGATATCAAACACAAGAAGTAGCGGTTGACGGAGATAACTTAACAATTACAATGCAACTTGGAAATTTGCTTGAAGAAGTAGTTGTAACAACAGGTTATGGAACTCAGTCAAAACGTGATATTACTGGTGCGGTATCAACAATTGAAGCAGATGATTTAACTGCAGTTCCCGCCACTACTTTTTCGCAACAAATGCAAGGTAGAGCGTCTGGTATAAGCATTGTTAGTGATGCAACTCCAGGAGGTGAAGCTACAGTGCGTATTCGTGGTTTTGGTACTATTGGTAACAATAATCCACTTTATGTTATTGATGGTGTTCCTTCTACTAGACAAGGAAATTTAAACCCCCAGGATATAGAATCTTTACAAATTCTAAAAGACGCTTCTGCAGCATCTATTTATGGATCTAGAGCGGCAAACGGTGTAATTATCATCACAACCAAAAAAGGTAAAGTTGGCGCTGGGAAAATTTCTTACAGCTCATACTACGGATGGCAAAATCCAGAAAAAGATGTTGAAGCATTGGATGCTAGAGGTTTAGGGGAGTATCTTTACTTAGCTGATTATTACGCTGGAAAAACTCCATCTCACGGACAATATTCTTTCAGCGGTACGCCTGAAAATCCACAAATTGGTATACCCAATTATGTATTTCCAAGTGGTGCATCATCAGTTGATGAAAGTTTATACTCTTTGACACCAGACAATATCTATGCAATTACTAAAGCAGCTGATACTGATTGGTGGGAGCTAATGAAAAATTCAGGCGCTCCTATAACTCAGCACTCTATAGATGCTAGTGGAGCTAATGAAAATTCTCAATATGCTTTCAATGCAACTTTTTTCAGCCAAGATGCAATTTTAAAGTACCAAGGCTACAAAAGAGCTTCTATACGTATTAACTCTTCAACCAAGACTTTTGATGGAAAATTGACTGTTGGAGAAAACTTCACTGTATCTCTTGATAATAGAAAAGGAGGTTTCGGAAATGACAGTGAACAAAATGCTGTTTCTGGTGCTTACAAGCATCACCCATTGTTACCTAACTATGATATAGCAGGAAACTTTGCAGGATCTCGAGGTCTAAACTTAGGTAACAATTATAACCCTTATGCGTCTCAATCAAGAAATCAAGATGATAGAACTAGAAGAGCTAGAATCTTTGGAAATGTTTTTGCTGAATTGCAAATCGCAGAGGATTTTAAACTTAAGACCAGTTTTGGTGCAGACGTTGGAACTTCGCAAACACTTGATATCGGAAGACCTCAGCCAGAATATGTTGAAGGTAACTTTATTAATAGTTCTAGAAGCGCTAGCTCTTGGGGATATGAGTGGGTATTTACAAACACATTGTCCTGGGCTAAAGAATTTGGCGCACATGATATCAGCGCATATGCTGGTGTTGAAGCAATTGAAAGATATACTCAATACTTCGGAGCCTCTAGACAACGTTTTCCCTTCGAGACAACATCAATCATAAGTTATCTTGATCTTGGAAACCAAGGTACTGCGGGTAACTATGGTAATATTAGTGGTGATTTCTCTTTGTGGTCTCAATTTGCACAGGCTAATTACCAGTACAATGAGAAATATTTAGCACAGGTAACTGTTCGTAATGATGCTTCATCTAGATTTAGACAGGCTACTAACAGTGCATTTTTCCCAGCATTTAGTTTAGGTTGGAGACTTTCTGAGGAAGACTTTATGTCTGGACTTAGTTTTATAAATGATTTGAAACTTCGATACGGTTGGGGTCAAACAGGTAACCAAGAAATCGGAGACTACAATGCATATACACAGTTTAGATCTTCAGCATACAACTCTGGATATCCAATTGATGGTA
>JAYPMN010000109.1:0-5911 GCA_038129925.1 Flavobacteriaceae bacterium | reverse complement strand
TGTTATATTTGAGTGAATTTATTAACTATAATATGAATAAGCAAGCAATATGTGCTATCATTTTGTTGATCACAGGAGTAATTTTTGGGCAAAACGAGTTAAAATCAGACAAGTTATACAAGGATCAAACCCCTTTGGAAATCAAATTAGGATACTCAAATAATGACTTAAATAGAAATACAAATGATTCAACTTTTATCATTACTTCAATGGCCTACCTCAATGAGGGTAAATGGGCAGAAATAGAGGTAAATCTCAGAGCTAGAGGGAATTTCCGACGAAATGAATGTTATTTCCCTCCTGTAAAAATGAAGATTAAAAAGAAGCAGTACGAGGGAACACTTTTCGACGGGAATAAGTCCATGAAATTAGTGCTACCATGTAAAATTGAAAGTGAAAAAAATGATAATGTTCTACAAGAGTTTATTGCATATAAAATATATGAGCATATATCACCATTTCATTTTAAAACTCGAAGAGTTAATATTGAGTTTACAGAGCCCAAAGGGAAAAAAACCAAAGAGTTTCAATTGCAAGGATTCTTAATTGAGGATGACAAGCGTGTTGCCAAAAGGCATGAGGGCAAGGTGATGGAAAGATTTATTCACCCAATGGCGATGCAGCATCTTACCTCAGTTCAAAATGCCTTTTTCCAATTTTTGTTAGGAAATACTGACTTTTCAGTTGCCTACCAGCACAATGGAAAATTATTATACGTAGATAAAGAAATCATCCCTTTGCCTTATGATTTTGACATGACAGGTTGGGTGAATCCCAGCTATGCAACAGTTAATACCTCATTAGGGATTAACTCTGTTCAAGATCGAAAGTATAGAGGATTTAAAAGAGAGCAACAGTATTTTGACAAAGTAAGAGCCGATTTTTTGGCAAAAAAATCTGAATTGATAGAAATGGTCTCATCTTTTGAAAGCGATTTTTCTGATCCAAAAGAATACCAAAATATGTACGACTTTATGGAATCTTTTTACGAAGTACTTGAAGATGATAAAAAATTTGAAAAAGTAATTGTAGCTGAAGCTAGAACTAAATAGTTTAATTTCTTCCTTTTACGGTACTTAGCATTTTATCGAAAATTGCAGTATTCTCATAAATACCTGAAAATTGTTTTGAACTCGGTCCAAAACTAAAGACAGGAACCATAGCTGCAGAATGTCCTCTGGTTGTAAATTTTGCCCGAATCTTTCCTTTTTCAATATTCCCACCACTGATTGCCATGCCCCCTGTTTCGTGGTCAGCGGTTACTAGAACTAAAGTATTACCATCTGCCTTTGCAAATTCTAAGGCATTGCGTATAGCACTGTCAAATTCTTTAAATTCGGAAATGACATATTCAGTGTAATTATCATGACTACCCCAGTCAATTTGTGAACCTTCTACCATCATAAAGAACGGTTTGCCAAGGGTGCTAATCTTTTCTAAACTGATTTTTGTTAGACTGGCTAATGAAGGCTCTCTACCATCCAAAAGTGACGGAGGTTCCTCATCGTAAGTTAAAAAACCTATTTTTTTAGAAGTGCTTTTTTCAAAAGCTTCAATATCACTCACAAATTCATAAGCACTCATTTCATTTATTAAATTTTTCCCATCTTCTCTGTTAACAAAGAATTTTCTTCCTCCACCCACAAAAAGATCAACATGGTTTTGACTTAATTGGAGTGCAATTTCTTCATACATACTCCTTGAGGGGACTTTTGCATAAAAAGAAGCAGGTGTTGCATGCAGAATACTTGATGTAGCCAATAGCGCGGAAGAGTACCCCAGTTCATGACAAATTTCTAAGATACTTTGATGAGAAACATTTTTAGAGTCAATTCCAAGCACACCATTATAGGTTTTTACACCAGCAGCCATAGCGGTTCCGCTGGCAGCTGAATCAGTAATTAATTTACCTGTCGCATAAGTTTTAGACAAACCGACATAGGTAAATTCTTCTAATGCGGTAGTATTCCCATTGGCGTACATTCCAGCACTTATTTGGGTAAGCCCCATACCGTCACCAATCATTAAAATAATATTGGGGGTTTTGTCCTGTGCTTGAACAGTAAGGCTAAAGGTGAATAAGAGAGATAGAATTAAATTTTTCATGTTGTTGTGATATACTTAGCTCAAATATACAACTCCTTTACATTTGGATATCAGAATTCAATTCCAAATTTATCGTTTTTATCCCGAATACATTTGCCTACCTTTATCCCAGTTTAAAATAAGGTGAAAATAAACGAAAAACATCCTATAGATATCGTAATAGCATGGGTCAATGGTGATGATCCAGTACTAAGGAAGAAGCGTTTGAGTTATCTAAATCCAGCTGAAACTGCTAGCCATCCTGGAGCAGCTCAAACCCGTTTTCACTCTTTAAACGAGGTGGAGTATTGCGTGCTTTCCATTTTAAAATTTGCTCCATTTGCTCGTAAAATTTTTATTGTAACTGACCAACAAGATCCAAAGATTGACCATGCGGTAAAACGTCATTTTCCAGAGCGACTAAAAGATATCCGACTGGTAGATCACATCGAAATATTTGAGGGCTATGAAGAGTATCTTCCTACGTTTAATAGCATCTGTATCAGTAATATGCTTTGGCGAATTAAAGGTTTGTCGGATCAGTTTGTTTATTTTAATGATGACATTTTTTTATTGCGATCTGTATCCCCAAACGATTGGTTTGTCGATCACAAACCAGTACTTAGGGGGAAGTGGAGGTTTCCTCCTTACGAGCGTTTGCTTTGGGATGGAATAAAAGAAAGGGTTCAACGGTTATTTTCAACAAAGGCTGAGCTTGAACGATCCTCCTCATTTCAAGTAAATCAGTGGAACGCAGCTAAACAGTTGGGATTTTTTTTCCGTTATTTTAGATCAGGACATACCCCCTTGGCAATGCGGAAAACAACACTTGAAAATTACTTCAACGCCTACCCTGAACGCTTGAAAAAAAATATTGCTTTTAGATTTCGAAACTACTATCAGTTCAATACGGTTGCACTGGCCAATCACCTTGAAATTCAATCAGGGAATAAAAATCACAAAGCATCCCAAGCAATTTATTTACAGCCACATAACAGGGGGGAAGAATATGTCAACCGTAAATTTAATCGTGCAATAAGTGATGAAAACTTGCTATTTATCTGTGCTCAAAGTTTGGATTTAGCCAATCTAGAAGATCAAGAAAGAGTCATACAAAAAATGAAGTCAATACTCGAAATAGAAAAAGAATGACTAAAGAAAAGTCTATAGCAGTAGTGTCCATGGTTCGAAATGACAGTTTTTTTGCTGATAAATGGATCACATACTACGGAAGCCAGTTTGGTTATGAAAACTTATACCTTTTTGTTGATGGAATGGATCAAAAATTGCCTTCCCGTTCAAAAAAAATAAATTGCTATCAGATCCCTCATGTTGAATATAAACGTGCCAAAGGCGACCGAAAAAGAGCCCAGCACATTTCAAACTTTGCACAAGAGTTATTCCAGAACTACCAACTTGTGGTGGCAATGGATATAGATGAATTTCTGGTTTTAGATCCAAATCAACAATGTTCGCTTACAACTTATTTATCTCAAGGGTTTAAGAGCAGCTCCCTTTCAGCCCTTGGATTAGACGTTGGACAGCACCCAACTTTAGAGCAGCCTATTGACTTTAAAAAGCCCTTCCTTACACAACGAGCATATGCTAAAGTTTCAGACCGTTATACTAAACCAATAGTGGCTTTAAAGCCGCTAAACTGGGGCTCTGGTTTTCACCGAGTAAAAGGAAAAAACTACACTATAGATACAAATTTATTTCTATTTCATTTTGGACTAGTGGATTACATGCATGCCAAAAAGAATACCCAAAACAATCAGTTATTGTCATCAAGTTGGAAAGGACATTTCGACCGACGGTTCCAATTATTTTCCGATTTAGAAACACAACTGCCACATGAAGGAGATTCATTTTTAAAAAAAGCAAGAGCATTGCTAAGCAGGAATAGAAAATGGTTTGCATGGAACAAACCCGCTCAACTAAAAGGGAATACTGTAGTACGAATACCTGATCGTTTTAAAACATTGGTCTAGTGGGGAAATTCAGTCCTTTTTTTAACTAATTTGCGATAAAATTTTAGCGATGAAAAAAATCCAGATGGTGGATTTAAAAAGTCAGTATGACTTTATAAAAGAGGAAGTGGCTGGCACTATGGCTGAAGTACTCGATACCACATCCTTTATAAATGGACCCACGGTACAAGCTTTTCAGTCTGATATGGAGGCTTATTTGGGTATTAAACACGTAATTCCTTGCGCAAACGGTACGGATGCGCTTCAAATTGCTTTAATGGGACTTCGACTGGTTCCAGGAGATGAGGTAATTACTGCAGACTTTACCTTTGCTGCTACGGTGGAAGTCATCTCGCTATTGAAGTTAAAGCCAGTACTCGTTGATGTGGACCCCAAGACTTTTAATATAGATCCAAAAGCCATTGAAAAGGCTATTACCCTCAAAACAAAAGCTATTATACCAGTCCATCTTTTTGGGCAATCTGCAGATATGGATTCCATTTTAGAAATTGCAAAAAAATACAATTTAGCTGTTGTTGAGGACAATGCTCAGGGTATTGGAGCAACCCACACATTTAGTGATGGAACTAAAGCCAAAACGGGAACTATTGGTCATGTCTCAGCAACTTCATTTTTCCCCTCAAAAAACCTTGGTGCATTCGGAGATGGTGGCGCTATTTTTACCAATGATGACAAGTTGGCTCATTTTATTCGAGGAATTGTAAATCACGGTATGTACACCCGTTACTACCACGATATTGTGGGAGTAAACTCAAGATTAGATGCTCTACAGGCAGCTGTCCTAAAAGTTAAATTACAGTATTTGGATTTTTACAATGAGCGCAGAAAAGAAGCCGCCATGAGATACACTAATTTTTTTAAAAATCACGACCAGCTAATTACCCCTTACAGAGCTAAGGAATGTGATTCTCATGTCTTTCATCAATATACCTTGAGGGTGCTTAAGTCTGATCGAGATGCTTTAGTAGCCCATTTAAACAAGCATCAGATCCCTTGTGGAGTCTATTACCCAGTTCCTTTACACGCTCAAAAAGCATATGCGGATTCCAGTGTTGATTCTGCTAATTTTCCCATAACTAACCAATTGGTCAAAGAAGTTATTTCTTTACCCATGCATTCCGAATTGGCTTCCGATCAAATTGAGTATATTGCTAGCAAAGTTCTAGATTTTTTTGTTTAATACTTTTTATATGAAAACGATATACACTTTATGCTTTTTTTTAATCTTCGGCCTCATCTCTGCACAAACGACTTATCTCCACTGTGGGGAAGTTTTTGATGCTAAAAAAGGAAAATTTATAGGGCCTCATACTATTTTGGTACAAGGAGATCGTATTAAATCAGTTGAAAAAGGGTATCAGCAACCTGAAAACGTTAATTCGAATGTTATCGATCTAAAAACCAAGACAGTTTATCCAGGGTTTATAGATATGCATGTTCATATTGAAGGTGAATACAGTCCAGATCGTTATTTAAAAGTTTTTCAGCACAATCCAGAAGATACTGCTTTTGAAGCGGCAGAAATAGCCAACCGCACGCTGATGGCTGGATTTACAACTGTTCGTGATATGGGAGGTACTGGAGTAAATATTGCCCTTCGCAATGCCGTCAATAAAGGACTAATTCCGGGGCCAAGAATTTTTACAGCAGGTAAGGCCATCGGAACAACGGGTGGTCATGCAGATCCTACCAACGGCTTTAAAAATACCTTTAAAGGAGATCCAGGACCAAAAGAGGGTGTTATAAATTCCGCAGAAGATGCTCGAAAAGCAATAAGACAACGCTATAAAAACGGAGCAGACTGGATTAAAATTACTGCTACTGGCGGGGTATTA
>JAYPMN010000108.1:0-5925 GCA_038129925.1 Flavobacteriaceae bacterium | reverse complement strand
ACATTAAGAAAATTTGTTCACCAGTAGTTAAATTTCTAAAAATAGTCTCATCAACAAAAATTAGCACCTGCTCTTCACAAGAGCCGTTTGCAATACCTGCTGTTGATCCACCAAGGTCCTGAGATGAAAAGGTAATATCCTCAATATGCGAGAGATCAACATCGTAAACAGATGCCGATTTGACAAATGCATTCCAATAGGACATTAATATTTTTGGTTTTATTTCTTTGTAAATTGAATCATTTTCGAAATCTGGAGTAACTTCAACTTGAGCAGGTTCTGGTGAACTAATTGTTTGATTCTCCATTGCAACTTCTTGGTCAGACTTTGAGCACCCTAGTATTACAATCAAAATAATTATTGTTTTTTTCATAGCTTTTGATTTAATTTTTGTTTCAAAAATACAAATACTTGTTTTACTTTAAATAATAAAAAAATCCCCTAACATAACTGCCAAGGGATTGTGCTTAAATTTAACTTAATTTTTTTACTGCATTAATGGATAGAGCCGTATCAATAAGTGCTAGATGCGAGTAGGCTTGTGGAAAATTTCCAAGTAAACGCTTGGAATCAAAATCAATGTCCTCACTAAACAGGTCTAGGTGATTACTATACCCTACAAGATCTTCAAAGTATTTTTTAGCTTTCTCCACTTCTCCAATTTTAACTAGACTGTTAATGAACCAAAACGTGCACACAGTAAAAGATGAAGAAGGTAGACCAAAATCATCCTGATTTTTATAACGGTACAAAAGTCCGTTGTATTCGAGTTCTTTTTCAATTGCTTTGACTGTTTTTTTAAAGCGCTCTTCTACTGCTGAAATAAAACCGTATTGTTCGATAAGAAGTACGGAAGCGTCAAGATATTTGGAACCATAGGATTGAGTGTAAGCTTGAACTTCTTCATTCCACGCATTGGTTTCAATATCTTTTTTTATCGCCTCTTTTATTGGAATCCATAGGAGTGCAGTCTCCTGTTTTCCTACTAGATTAGCAATTTTGATAGCCCGATCGATTGCTACCCAACACAACACTTTTGAAAAAGTGAAATGTTGGTCTTCAGAGCGAAATTCCCAGATTCCTTTGTCAGCTTTTTGCCAATTATTTTTAACCACCCAAACAATTCCTTTCACTATGGACCAGATTTCATCAGAGCGTTCAAAATCAGAGGGGAACTCTTTCATTTCTGCATGTATAGCGTCCATGAGAATTCCATAAATATCATTTTGTTTTTGAGAGTAAGCAGCATTACCTATTCGTACAGGTTTTGAATTTTCATATCCTGAAAAGTGATCCAATATTTTTTCAGTCAAGACCTCCTCTCCATTAATTCCATACATGATTTGAAGCTTCTTTTCTTTATCTGGGATCAGCTCTACTATGTAGTTGATAAAATTTTTGACTATGCGCTTATGTCCTAGTTTTGAAATTACTCTAATGACCATGGAGGCGTCCCTAATCCAACAAAAACGGTAGTCCCAATTTCGAACCTCGCCTATGGTTTCTGGGAGTGAGGTAGTTATTGCGGCTAAAACAGCTCCAGTTTTATCATAGGACATTAGCTTGAGGGTCATTGCGCTTCTTTGTATCAGCTCATTGTACAGTTCAAATACAGGGGTTTTAGAGCACCAATTTAGCCAATATACCTTGGTCCTTTCATAATCTAAAAGACAACCTGAAAGCGTTGGGAGTTGAAGTTTTTCGTTGTATGAAATTGAAAAAAATAAAGTTTTCTCTAAGATTATCGTTTCTTTTTCTAAAACTGATCGATGATTTGCATTGGTGTAGAGAAATAAACTGTCGTGTATCGGGGTATCAACTTCGCTGACTATCGCGTTGTGTTTGTAACTATGAGTAGTCACTCCTTGTGCGTATTCTAAGCGAGGGTCATATTGTAACTGAATTTTTGGAGTGCCTTTAAGGGGTTTGATAAAGCGGATCAACTCAGAAGGAGCGTAATACTGACCGTTTTCCATTTGAAAACGAGGCATAAAATCGATTAGTTCAAAGGCTTCTTCTTTGTTTTCAAAACGAGTAGATAGGATGCAAGATTCACTAGAGTATTTTTGAGAGATTTTGAATTTTGAGTCGGTTACCAATTCAAAATTTCCTCCCTTATCCTTATCAAGGATTTTAGCAAAGATAGAGGGGGAGTCAAATTTTGGAAGGCAGCACCAATCAATAGATCCATTTTTGTTGATCAAAGCAGCAGACTTACAGTTTCCAATTATTCCGAAATTCATGTTCTCAGCTGGGTTCATAAGATCAATTTTAGTCTGTTTTATATTGCAATAAAAATGGGAATTCAAATATGTCAAAAATTACCCTATTTCTATACACTTGACTTCATCAAAATATTTTGATAATTAAAATCTACTAAAAACAGCTTCTAGGATGAAGAATTCACATTTAAACTCTTCGAAGATTTATAATTCTAAATTATTTTAAATTCCAGAGATGGTTTTTAGCAATTTGTCATTTTTTCTCTAAATTGAAAACAGGAACTCAAATTATGCCAAAAAACATCATTGTTTCTAACCGCTTACCAGTACAAGCTCAAAAAGGGAATAATTCGTGGTCATTTACCCCTACTAGTGGAGGATTGGCAACAGGAATGAAATCCGTGCACCAAGAAGGTGATTCTTTATGGGTAGGCTGGCCAGGAATAAGTTCAGATATACTCAACAAAAAAAGTAAAAATCAAATAATCCAAGATTTAGCTAATAATCAATTGCATCCAGTTTTTTTAAATGAAGATGAGTTGGATAATTTTTATTTTGGTTTTTCAAACAAATGTCTCTGGCCCTTGTTCCATTATTTTATCGAATACCATCAGTTTGACAACAAACAATGGGAATACTATATACAGGTGAATCAAAAATTTGCCGATGCAGTTTTGGAGGTAATTGAAGATGGAGATATTGTTTGGGTTCATGATTATCAATTGATGTTATGTCCACAAATGATTAAAGAGGTTAAACCAGAGGTAACCATTGGTTTCTTTTTACATATACCCTTTCCATCTTTTGAAATTTTTAGGATTTTTCCAGAAAGAGAACGCTTGCTTAATGGCATATTGGGATCAGATTTAATAGGGTTTCACACTTACGATTATGAAAGGCATTTTTTGAGTTCTGTTAAACGGATACTGAACTTTGAAGTCAATTTTAACATTATACTGCATCACGGTCGTGAAATTGTGGTCAACACATTTCCTATGGGGATTGATTACAAAAAATTTGAAAGAGCAGCAGTTGAAAATTTAAAGAATACTTCTTTAGAAAGCTCTGAATTGAAAAAGCAAATTAGCGCTCATAAATTAGAGAATAAAGGAAAGTTAATTTTATCAATAGACCGTTTAGATTATACCAAAGGAGTAGTAAATCGATTACTTGCTTTCGAACGATTTTTGGATACCTATCCAGAGCATCACGATAACATTCGCCTAGTGATGTTGGCGGTGCCTTCTAGATCAAAGGTGTCACAGTACAAACAGTTAAAAAGGCAAACAGATGAGGTTGTAGGAAGAATAAATGGAAAATTTGCAACTGTCAATTGGACACCGGTTTGGTATTACTACCGCTCCATGAAATTTGAAAACCTTATAGACCTTTATGTTTCCTCTGATGTTGCGATGATTACTCCCCTAAGAGACGGAATGAATCTTGTAGCTAAAGAATATCTTGCAACTCGAGTTGAAAATGATGGTGTACTTATCTTAAGTGAATTGGCAGGATCTTCAAAAGAACTCCCTCAAGCTTTATTGGTCAATCCCTATGATATCGAACAACTAGCTCAATCCATTAAAACGGCGATTGAAATGCCACTCATGGAACAGAAAGAGCGCAATACTATCTCAAGGAAAAGAATACGACGTTATGATATTGATAAATGGTCTTCAAACTTTATGAATGCACTCAATGAAGTTGCAAACAAAGAATCCAGTTCTCAGGTTCAATTAGTAAATACGGCTGTCTCTTCTAAAATAACCCAAGAGTTTAAAAAAGCCAAGAATAAACTATTGCTCTTAGATTACGATGGGACATTGGTAGGTTTTCAAGAAAATCCAAATAAAGCTGTTCCCACTGAAATATTATTGAATTTACTCGAGGATTTAAGCAAGAAGAAAGGTATTGACGTGGTGATAATTAGTGGTCGCCCTCACGAGTTTTTAGAGCAACATTTTGCCCATCTCAAGATTGTTTTGGTAGCTGAGCATGGACTGTTTTTAAAGAACCCTTTTACTGAATGGAATGAGAAAAAAGGCTCGAGTAGTGAGTGGAAAGAACATCTATTACCCGTCTTAGATACTTTTACAGATAATACGCCTGGAACTTTTATAGAGCACAAAAAAAATTCTTTAGTATGGCATTATCGCAAGGCCGATCCTGAGTTGGGTATTGCTCGATCAGTTGAACTAAAAACCGTTCTTTCAAGTCTTTTGCCCAATGATCTCACCCTCTTAGATGGCAATAAAGTTTTGGAACTTGTCCCTGCTAATATCAATAAGGGTGTTGTAGCTCTGGATATTTACAATTCAAAAGATTACGATTTTGTGCTGGTTGCCGGAGATGACGTAACAGATGAAAATATGTTTATGAACCTTCCTTCAGAGGTTTTTAAAATTAAAGTTGGAAAGAAAAAAACGGCGGCAGATTATTTCATTAGAAATCATACTAACTTAATTTCACTATTGAGTAAGTTGAGTTAGAAAAACAAACCACCGTTTATTTCATTTTTGAAAAGTATTCATTCTGAAGTTTTAAAGTTTGTTTATCCTCTTTCGCAGTTTTGATAGCATTAGCTAAAGATTCAATGATGGCTTCCAAGGCCGAAGATCCGAACCAAGACCCAAATTTATATAGCGAAATAGATGTGAGTTCATGCACTCAGTAAAATATGGGTATCTACAAAATATTAGACCAAATTATTATTTTAGAAAAAAACGGTTACACTTTATAAAAGTATAACCGTTTTATTGTTTTTAGTAGCGAGGGCAGGACTCGAACCTGCGACCTTCGGGTTATGAGCCCGACGAGCTACCACTGCTCTACCTCGCGATTTGAAATGCAAATTTACAACTTTATCACTTGCTGTGCAACTTCATCAACCCTAGAATTTATAAATTAAAATTTCATTATTTACTTATGATATTGAAATCTTTAATGATTAGAATCAAACCCTTATACAGAATAAAGTACTTTTGCACCTAAATAAAGTTTATGAGCAGTATAGTTGCCATAGTAGGTAGACCTAATGTAGGAAAATCGACCTTTTTTAACCGTATGATTCAAAAGCGTGAAGCTATAGTTGATGCAGTAAGTGGGGTTACCCGCGATCGTCATTATGGGAAATCCGACTGGAACGGACGTGTCTTTACATTGATTGATACTGGAGGATATGTTGAACGCAGCGATGATATTTTTCAAAAAGAAATTGACAAACAGGTTAACTTGGCAATTGATGAAGCCGATGCCATCATTTTTATGGTAGACGCTACTGATGGAGTCACTGGTATGGATGAGACCATGGCGCAACTGCTAAGACGAGCACAAAAGCCAATTTTTCTTGCGCTTAATAAGGTTGACAATGCACTGCGTAGGGAAAACACCTTAGAATTTTACGCTTTAGGATTTGAGCAGTTTTATCCTATTTCAAGTATCAACGGGAGCGGAAGTGGAGAATTATTAGACGACCTCATTAAAAGTCTCCCTAAAGAGCAAGAAAATGAGGAAGATGCCCTCCCTCGTTTTGCCGTTGTAGGACGACCGAATGCTGGGAAATCATCTTTTATCAATGCTCTAGTTGGAGAAGACCGATATATAGTTACAGATATAGCAGGGACTACTCGTGACAGTATAGATACGCAATACAATCGTTTTGGTTTTGACTTTAAACTAGTTGACACTGCTGGAATTAGACGCA
>JAYPMN010000107.1:0-5943 GCA_038129925.1 Flavobacteriaceae bacterium | reverse complement strand
CTCGAATAGTAGTACTTCCTAAACTAGATCAGTTTTACGATCTTATCGAACAAGGGATGAAAGCTGCTCAATAAAAGAGCCTCTCAGATAATAATAATAAAAGCTTCCTACGGGGAGCTTTTTTTTTGCCATATATTCCTTTTACTAGACTCTAAATGATAATTGAAGCGTTATCTTTGTAAAATGGATATTAAAGACAAGACTAAAGCACTTATTAATAGTCTGCCTTCACATGTTACACTGGTTGCAGTTTCGAAAACCAAATCATTGGTGGAAATCAGTCAAGCTTACGAGGCTGGTCAGCGTATTTTTGGTGAAAATAAAATCCAGGAAATGACTTCCAAATGGGAAGAACTCCCGAAAGACATTACATGGCACATGATCGGTCATGTACAGCGAAATAAGGTAAAGTATATGGCTCATTTTGTGGATCTTATTCACGGAGTTGATAGTATTAAATTACTTAAAGAAATCCAAAAGCAGGCAATTAAGCATAACAGAACCATACGGTGTTTAATTCAAATCCGAATAGCGGAAGAAGAAACTAAGTTTGGATTGCCAGAAGAAGAGTTAGAAGGCCTAATTCAAGCCGCTGAGGACTTACCCAACGTCCAGATTGTTGGATTGATGGGAATGGCCACTTTTACTGATAACCAAGATCAAATTACCTCTGAGTTCAATAAGCTTAAAGATATATTTGATAATGTAAGAAATTCTTCATCGAACATCAATACCCTTTCCATGGGTATGAGTGGTGATTATTCAATCGCCATAGAATGTGGATCAAATATGATTCGTGTGGGAAGTAAAATCTTTGGTGAACGAAATTATTGAGCATGTATGCCATCCTAGACATTGAAACTACTGGTGGAAAATACGATGAGGAAGGTATTACAGAAATTGCCATTTATAGACATGATGGAGAAGAGATAATAGATGAATTCAGTAGTCTGGTCAATCCACAAATTGAAATCCAACCTTTTGTTCAAAAGTTGACGGGTATTTCTTCAAAAATGCTCCGTAGCGCGCCTAAATTTTATGAATTAGCAAAACGGATCATTGAAATCACAGAGGATTGCATAATCGTAGCTCACAACTCAGCCTTTGATTATCGTATGCTTCAAACTGAATTTAGACGCCTAGGTTATGTATTTGAACGCAAATCATTATGTACAGTTGCGCTCTCTAAAATTCTTTTGCCTGAACAACCATCTTACAGTTTGGGAAAATTAGTGCGAAATTTAGGTATCCCCTTTTCTGACCAGCATCGGGCCCAAGGTGATGCGAAGGTGACTGTGAAATTATTTGAACTCTTACTAGAAAAAGACCTTAAAAAAAATATTTTAAAAACTCAGGTTAGCTCTAAGCACCCCAATAAAGTTCCGCCAAAATACTTAGATGTAGTGGATAAACTCCCCTCTGAAATGGGAGTGTATTATATTTCAAATCATGAGAATGAAATCATCTACATCGGTAAAAGCAATAATATTAAAAAGCGTTTGCTGAATCATTTGACTTCAAAGTCAAAAAAAGCGGAATTGATTCAAAGGCAATTGCACTCAGTGACTTACGCACTCACTGGTGGAGAACTCGTCACTTTGTTAAAAGAACAAAACGAGATAAAAACCAATGCGCCTAAGCTGAATAAAGCCATGCGCTACAGGAGTTTTCCTATGGGTATTCGATTGGATGAAACAGACGACTATCCAAATTTAATTGTGGAGCAAGTAAAAAAGGAGCATGTTTATCTAAGCGTCTATAAAAATATGAAAAGTGCAAAGGCAGCTGTCTTTAATTGGACAGATAACTACAGAATTTGCCTACACAAAACAAGTCTTTCTAATTCATCTGGTCCTTGCTTCCAATACGCACTTAAAAAATGTGATGGAGCCTGTATAGGATTTGAATCGCCCGAAACCTATCGAAAAAAAGTAAATGCTCTGGTAGCAACTTTTCATTATCCCTACGCAGATTTCTTAATAGTATCAAAAGGAAGAAAAACTGGAGAATCTTCTTTTGTTTATATTAAGGATAAAGTTTTTTGTGGATATGGCTACTTCGAACTCAACCATCAAATAAAAGATCACAAGCAAATCACCTCAAGATTGATTGCTATGGAGAATAATCCAGATGTAGAAAAATTAATCCTAAGTTTTTTGAGCAGAAAAAGATATAATAAGTTAATACCTTTGAATTATATCAATGCGTCCTAATCTTTGCCCTTACTATGAAAAGATGGAAACACAGATTGCATGAAATTATATTCGAGGCAGATACCCCTGCAGGGAAGCTTTTCGATATTGTCCTTCTCATCACCATATTGCTTAGTGTTGTATTTGTCGCATTGGAAAGTGTAGCTTCCATAGATGCGAAATACCACACCTATCTGGATTGGGCAGAATGGATTATCACCGTACTTTTTACTTTGGAGTATATTTTGAGAATCGTCAGTGTTACCAGACCTTGGAAATACATTTTTAGTTTTTACGGTATCATAGATTTACTGTCCACTTTACCAAAATACCTTTCCTTTTTTCTGGCGGGTACACACAGCTTGGTCGCATTGAAAGCCTTAAGACTATTAAGAGTCTTTAGAATATTAAAACTAACCAAGTATATAAGGGAATCAAGTGTACTGCTTATTGCCTTACGCGCCAGTCGAACAAAGATTTCTGTTTTTATCTTTGGTGTTTTAATTTTATGTGTCATATTTGGCACACTAATGTATTTAATTGAAGACAATGCCAGTGGTTTTACTAGTATTCCAAGGAGTATTTACTGGTGCATCGTTACCCTAACCACTGTAGGTTATGGTGACATTGCTCCTCAAACGCCAATCGGTCAGTTAGTTGCCTCCTTAATCATGATTATGGGATACGGTATAATTGCCGTGCCCACAGGAATCGTCACTGCAGAAATGTCAAAACAAAAGGCCATCGATACTAATACTCAAGCCTGCCCTCATTGTCTAACCCAATCCCACAAAGAAGGAGCTATTTACTGTCACCATTGTGCAAAACCTTTAAATGATGTCGACTAAAACATTGATCTATATTGCTGGACCTACCGGTGTCGGAAAAACTAAAACTGCCATTGGTCTTGCCAAGGCATTTGATACTGAAATAATTTCTTGTGATTCAAGACAGTTTTATAAGGAAATGAAAATCGGTACAGCCATTCCTACAGAAGAAGAATTAGCAGCTGTACCGCATCATTTTATACAAAGCATAAGCGTGGAGCAAGTTTATACTGTTGCTGATTTTGAAAATGAAGCAATAGCTACCATCGAGAAGCTATTCGATAAGAAAGATACTTTAATCATGGTTGGAGGTTCTGGTATGTATGCTGATGCAATCATGTTCGGGATGGACGAATTTCCTAAAATCCCGGACGAAGTACGCAATCAAATCCGCTTATTTTATGAAACACACGGTCTTCAGGGATTGCAAGAGCTTTTAAGAGAAAAGGACCCAAAATATTACACTCGTGTAGATATCAACAATCCGATGCGCTTATTACGTGCATTAGAAGTTTGCATCGCCTCAGATAAACCCTACTCCTCTTTTTTGGGTCAAGACAGACCCGAGAGAAGCTTTGTGTCTAAAATGATCATTTTACACTGCCCTAGAACAGTTTTATACGAGAAGATAAACGCGCGTGTCGATCAAATGATCAAAGACGGATTAGAAGAAGAGGTAAGCGCTTTAGTTCCATTTAAGGATCAAGCCGCACTTCGGACAGTTGGATACAAAGAACTTTTCCCATATTTTGAAGGAAAGTGTAGTTTAGAAGAAGCTGTACACGAAATTAAAAAGAATACCAGACGCTATGCTAAAAGGCAAATCACTTGGTTTAAAAAATACGATAATGCTCTATGTTTTCCTGCCAATACAGCGATTAGCGAAATACATGATTTGCTAGTTTAAAGTTCTTTAATTATCGGTGGATAGATAAGTAGCTGCAGTAAGTTTAAATAGCCGTATACCTGTAGTAGTTATCTTTTCCAGATTTTTTTAGATAACTAGTATTAAATTGATAATCGCTTTAGCGCCTGTTCAAATAATTATCAATATTCGTTTGAATTCGTTTTGGAATGTCATCCAATGAAGCTTTGATAAAGTTTTTTCCAGTAATTTTTTCGTAAAGTTCAATATACCGTTCGGATATAGAAGTTATTCGCTCCTCGTCCATTTCAGGTAATTGTTGCCCGTTCAATCCTTGAAAACCTTCACTGATCAACCATTGCCTTACAAATTCTTTTGAAAGTTGCTTTTGAGGAAGACCTTTCTCTTGTCTTTTAGCATAACCATCTTCATAAAAATAACGAGAAGAATCCGGGGTATGTATTTCGTCGATCAAAACAATTTCACCCTCGGCAGACTTACCGAATTCGTATTTGGTATCCACCAAAATCAATCCTTGTTTTTGTGCGATTTCTGTTCCGCGCTGGAACAGTGCTCGAGTGTATTTTTCCAATTGGATATAATCCGATTCACTTACAATTCCTTGACGAATGATTTCTTCTCTTGAAACATCTTCATCGTGTCCTTCTTCTGCTTTGGTGGCAGGCGTGATGATTGGAGTCTCAAAGCGATCATTTTCTTTCATTCCTACGGGCATTGGCACCCCGCAAAGTATTCTTCCACCAGCTTTATAGGTTCTTGCAGCATGACCCGAGAGATACCCTCTAATTACCATTTCTACCTTAAAGGGTTCGCATAGTTTACCCACGGCTACATTTGGATCTGGAGTAGCCTCAAGCCAATTAGGAACAATATCTGCTGTTGCCTCCATCATCTGAGTGGCAATTTGATTTAAGATTTGCCCTTTGTAAGGGATACCTTTGGGTAAAACCACGTCAAAAGCCGAAAGACGGTCAGTTGCTACCATTACCAAACGCTTATCATGGAGTCTATAAACCTCTCTTACTTTTCCTATGTATTTAGACTCCAAACCTTCCAACTCTAAGCTGGTTTGCATGATTGTTTTACTGCTCATCAATTGTCGTGTTCTATCGTTTTATAGGCATCAATAATTTTTTTGACCAGAGGATGACGAATGACATCCTTGTCATCGAGATAAATTATTTCAATACCCTTAGTGTTTTTTAAAATCAAGAGTGATTCTTTTAGTCCTGAGATCATACGTCTTGGAAGATCAATTTGACCGGGGTCTCCAGTTAAAAGAAACTTAGCATTTTTACCCATACGTGTTAAAAACATTTTCATTTGGGCATGGGTAGTATTTTGCGCTTCATCCAAAATGACAAATGCATTGTCTAAAGTCCTTCCACGCATAAAAGCTAGAGGGGCGATCTGTATGGTACCTTTTTCAATATATCCCTGGAGTTTTTCACTGGGAATCATATCTCTTAAGGCATCATATAGAGGCTGCATATAAGGATCGAGTTTTTCATTTAAGTCTCCAGGGAGAAAGCCTAAATTTTCGCCTGCTTCAACTGCAGGACGTGTGAGTATGATCCGTTTGACTTGTTTCTCTTTTAGTGCTTTAACTGCAAGCGCTACACCTGTATACGTTTTTCCTGTTCCCGCTGGACCTACCGCAAAAACCATGTCGTTTTTGTACATGGACTCAACCAAACGCTTTTGGTTATAAGTTTTTGCTTTGATGATTTTCCCTCCTACTCCATGCAATATTTGGGTTTCAGTACCTCCATTTAGTTGAGGATTGTCCTCAGTCCCAGCTAATACAATACGTTCAATGATCTCATCGTTAAGGATATTAAATTTTCCAAAATGAGCAATGAGCATGTCAACGCGCTTACTGAATTCTGAAAGGATGGCCTCCTCACCATAAGCCTTGAGTGTATTGCCACGAGCTACAATTTTTATTTTTGGGAAGTACGTTCTTAATTTGGCTATATTGGTGTTTTGATCCCCAAAAAACTCTTGAGGATTTACTTCTGACAGGTCAATTTTTATA
>JAYPMN010000106.1:2515-5983 GCA_038129925.1 Flavobacteriaceae bacterium | reverse complement strand
AAAAATGTCCAAATGTTTCTGTAAATGTTATTCTCCCAAGTAGAGCAATAAATTGAGCATCTTCTTTTTTCGCTAATCTGATTTTAATGGTATTCATCCGTCGTTGAAGGTTATGATTTATTGTGGCTAACTTACATATATGTTTAATAAAGAAGTTATAAAAATTAAACACAACATAAAATTTAATAGTTGTGAGTAAACATAATTTAGTTATGCATCAATATTAGGAAAATCGCAAGAGGTTTTTTGTAAGTGGAAGGTTTGATTTTACTTAAAGAACTTTAAATGTTACACTCTTTATTTTATTATTTAGTTGAATACTTCAAAAAGAAATGATTGATAACTCTACTGCTGAAGTTTTCCCATGTAGATGCAGTCCTGAGGGTTGTGATTATAAGCTGCAATGGGTTGAAGCTGGTTCTCCTTTTAGAATTCCTTTTGATGTAGCTATTGGTAAGCGGCATATGCCTCTTGTCTCTGAGTGGCTTAAAGCAAAGTACTGTAATCGTAAAGGTGAGCAAACTATATTGAAGCTCTGAACTTAATGAAGAGGATTGCTGATGATTTATAAAGAAAAAACCCTCCGCTTTGGAGGGCTTGTATTTAATTATATGGTCTTTTACTAAAATCTTTTAACTGTAGTCACAGCGTAAGATTGGATGTAATCAACTTTCCCCCTCGTTTCAATGTACTCTTTGAACGCTTTGGTTTTTTGAATTTTTCTTAATGTAACCTGAACATCATTATCATTTTCACCGTAGACAATCAGTCCATGTGTCGCTCCTGGTGTTCCTCCTAACTCATAACTTACTAATCCAATCCTTCTATCTCCGAGTATATCTTTTGCCTCCTTAACATTTTTATTCCATGCTTTTAAAAATTTTGTTGGCTCATGAACTCTAACATCATAAACTCTTCCTGTTTTATATTTTTCACGATCACCTTCACTGAAGTTTATTATTGAACCCATAGAATTATCTACAGGGTTTGGATGAGTATATTTATTCATTCTTTCTCGGTAAAGACTCCATTCATCGTCAGTTCTTTCGCCCTCGATACCCCAGTTTTCTGGATCACCGTAAACAACTATTCTGTGAGTTACCCCATTTTTGAAACGAACCCCCTGAAGTAAAATCCCTGCTCCAGATTTCCATGTTTCATTTTCTACAAAATCTGTAAAAGTTTTTACAACGGATTCTTCATATCCTCTTTTAACATTGAGATTATAATATCGAACTGAGGTTTGAGCAAAAACACCGAAACTCAGAAACACGCTTAACACAAAAAATATTTTTTTCATTTTTATTGATTTATGATTAATAATGGTTAATATACAAATTACTCCCTGAACTTAATAAAGAAGATATGCCGACGATGTAAAAGAAAAACCCCCCCGCATGGGAGGGCTTATTTTATTAATTAATTTTAACTATTACATTCCAGTAGTAGCTTTGGGAACAAGACTTAACAATTCTTTTTGTCTCCCCCACATTTCTAAAGCATCATTATAAATTTCTAAATCTTTGTCATATGAACCATTATACATTTCATTATATAATTCTTTCCCTGACTTATCAGTATCAGGAAATTTTCCCTGATCTGTAAAATCATTAAAGGCATCAACAAAGACCATCATATTTTCATTTCCACCAGATACTACTTTAAAACAAGCTTGCATGCCTGTATAATTGTGCTTTTTGTATACTTCTGTTAAACGATTTGCAAAACGCCAAAAGTCACCTAATTTTCCTGGTTTGACAATTCTTATAACTCTATGAAAATATTTTGTTGGTTTAGATTCTGGATTCCAATTATGGCTTAAGTTTTCAATTCTCCACCAGATAATTCTTCCGTCATTCTTATTAACAAACTCATCTACATTTTTCATCCAATATTTCATCCCTTCATTTCCATTAACACCATTAAACCAGCTGATGTCTTTATAACCTTGAATTCTTTCATATTTTCCTTGATCGGGACCAGTCATAACTTTATATGTAGAAATAGCAGTTTCAGGAGTAGTATTAAATTTTTTAGTTTTTAAGGATGCAGCCTTTTCAAATTCTGCAGACATTCCTTTTTTAATTTCTAGTCTGTTACTTACCCAATACTCCCAGTTAGGGTTAGATTGAGCTAAAACAAAAACTGAAACAAAAAATAAAGGAATTAAATAAAGTATTTTTTTCATTTTTATTGATTTATGATTAATAATGGTTAATATACAAATTACTCCCTGAACTTAATAAAGAAGATATGCCGACGATGTAAAAGAAAAACCCCCCCGCATGGGAGGGCTTATTTTATTAATTAATTTTAACTATTACATTCCAGTAGTAGCTTTGGGAACAAGACTTAACAATTCTTTTTGTCTCCCCCACATTTCTAAAGCATCATTATAAATTTCTAAATCTTTGTCATATGAACCATTATACATTTCATTATATAATTCTTTCCCTGACTTATCAGTATCAGGAAATTTTCCCTGATCTGTAAAATCATTAAAGGCATCAACAAAGACCATCATATTTTCATTTCCACCAGATACTACTTTAAAACAAGCTTGCATGCCTGTATAATTGTGCTTTTTGTATACTTCTGTTAAACGATTTGCAAAACGCCAAAAGTCACCTAATTTTCCTGGTTTGACAATTCTTATAACTCTATGAAAATATTTTGTTGGTTTAGATTCTGGATTCCAATTATGGCTTAAGTTTTCAATTCTCCACCAGATAATTCTTCCGTCATTCTTATTAACAAACTCATCTACATTTTTCATCCAATATTTCATCCCTTCATTTCCATTAACACCATTAAACCAGCTGATGTCTTTATAACCTTGAATTCTTTCATATTTTCCTTGATCGGGACCAGTCATAACTTTATATGTAGAAATAGCAGTTTCAGGAGTAGTATTAAATTTTTTAGTTTTTAAGGATGCAGCCTTTTCAAATTCTGCAGACATTCCTTTTTTAATTTCTAGTCTGTTACTTACCCAATACTCCCAGTTAGGGTTAGATTGTGCTAAGACAAAAACTGAAACAAAAAATAAAGGAATTAAGTAAAGTATTTTTTTCATTTTTATTGGTTTATGATTAATATATGGTCAATATACAAATTACTCTCTGAACTTAATGAGGAGGATGTGTTGATGATTTAATCTACTCTAGTATAATATTCAGCGAATCCGTTACCTAGCGAGTCAAGTGGCATTAATTTAGATAAATAGTTTTTTCCGTAATCAATCTCAAACTCAACCTCTAAGTAGTCTTTATCAGGTCCACTCCATTCGCCTATTCCATCTCCAAGCCAACCCGTCCCATAATAAACTTTCTTTTTGAGTTTATTTTTATCTATTGTATAAAAACCAGCTTCAGAAATTCCTTTATCAATATCTTCTCCAGTAACGGAGTCAATTTTAATTTCATTCATCAAAAGTGAGTAGGAACCTTTTGTATAAACTTCAAAAAA
>JAYPMN010000106.1:0-2415 GCA_038129925.1 Flavobacteriaceae bacterium | reverse complement strand
TTCAAAGTAAAATATGAGTAAAAACAAAGTTTCTTTTCGCTGGGCCTTTAAAGAGTTTATCTGGCCTAGAAGAAAAATTGTATCCATAGGGCTTTTCCTAATCTTAGTCCGCAGTTTATCAGGTTTAGTTCTACCTTATGCGAGTAAAACCTTAATTGATGAGGTAATTCCTTCCAAAGACACCGATGCTCTTATCTATCTGTTAGTCGTTGTATGCGCTGCTTTACTTTTTCAATCTACAAGTTCCTTCTCTTTAACGCGTTTGTTAAGTGTAGAGGCACAACATTTAATTTCAATCCTCCGAGCGAAGGTTCAGCAAAAATTACTTAAGCTCCCCATTAGTTTTTTTGATAATCATAAAACAGGAGCCCTAGTTTCTAGAGTGATGACTGATGTAGAGGGGGTTCGAAATCTTGTAGGGACAGGTTTAGTTCAGCTTATAGGCGGAAGTATTACTGCCATTATCTCTTTGGTAATCCTCATTAAAATTAACTGGCAAATGACCTTATTTGTCTTTTTTCCAGTTCTCCTTTTTGCAGGCATAGCTCTTAAAGCGTTTAAATACATCCGTCCCATTTTTAGAACTCGTGGAAAAATCAATGCCGAAGTAACTGGACGACTAACAGAAACATTAAATGGAATTAGAGTCATTAAGGGATTTAATGCAGAAAATCAAGAAAAAATAGTCTTTGAAAAAGGTGTTGACAAACTTTATCAAAATGTTAAAAAAAGTTTGACCGCTACTGCATTCATGACCAGTTCTTCTACTTTTTTATTAGGACTTGCCTCCGCAGGAATTATGGGAATGGGAGGGTATTTTATCATGAATAACACCATGACCTATGGGGAGTTTGTATCCTTTACACTCTTTTTAGGGTTTATGATTGCCCCAATTGTTCAAATGAGTAATATAGGAAGTCAACTTACAGAAGCCTTTGCGGGTTTAGATCGAACTCAAGAATTGATGGGACTCTCAGAAGAGAATGATCCCGCAATCCGAACGATTAACCTAGATCAAGTCGAAGGGAATGTTTCCTTTAAAAACATCTCTTTTAGTTATGACGATAAAACAGAAGTACTACAAGATATTTCTTTTGAAGCTCCAAAAGGAAGTGTCACCGCTTTGGTTGGCTCATCGGGATCTGGAAAATCAACAATTGCTGGTCTTGCAACCGCTTTTTTGAAACCAAATTCAGGACAGGTTTTGATTGATGGCGTTGATTTATCAAAAGTTAATCTCAAAAGTTTTAGAAGTAAATTAGGAGTTGTACTTCAAGATGACTTTTTATATGAAGGAACCATTAGGGAAAATATTCTTTTCCCACGTCCAAATGCCAGCGAAGATGAACTTTTACAGGCAGTAGAAGGAGCCTATGTCAATGAATTTACTGACCGTTTTGATAATGGTTTAGAAACCTTAATAGGAGAAAGAGGGGTGAAGCTTTCGGGTGGACAAAGACAGCGAATTTCAATTGCTCGTGCTTTATTGGCTCGACCTAAGATTGTTATTTTGGACGAAGCTACATCTAACTTAGATACGCAAAGTGAAGCCTTTATTCAAAAAAGTTTAAATGTTTTAATGCAAAATAGAACGACCTTTGTTATTGCTCACCGATTAAGCACTATTCAAAAGGCTGATCAAATTCTGGTTATTGAAGAAGGAGATATAGTAGAAAGTGGAAAGCATGATGAACTCATTAATGCAAAAGGAAGGTATTATGAACTCTATACCTATCAAACCAGAATGTAAATTAAAGAATCTCTAAAAGAGTACTTGAACGTGTATTGAATTCAATCTGATCTTTTACTTTTTTACCTAATAAACGGCCTCCTATGGGGCTTTGTGGCGAAATACAATAATATTTTTTCCCTTCAAGTTCATAAAAATTCGCAGCTATAGCAATAAAGTAATTTAATTGGTCTGTAAGAACAATAGATCCTATTGTTACACTTTTGGTGCTTTTATGGTTTTTAATTGCATTGAGTCTTTGTTGGTTTTGTTCTATTTCTGCAATTTGATTTCCTAATTTTTCCCTTTCCAATTGAATCATTGCTCTTCCTGTTTCATGCTTATCTCCAGCAGAACTTTTACTTTCTGAAGTCAAAGCCAATTGCAGGGCATCTTTTTGCTTTTCTAAAAGAAGTTTTTTAGCATCAATATAGTTTTGACAGTGAGCAAAAAGAAGAGGTTTGAGCATAAAGCCTTATTTATTTTTTACAGTGTATACATTTAATTTCAATTCCATCAATTTGTGTTCTGTATTTTTAATTTAAAAAAGATGATTCATCTTAATAATTAAAAAATTCTCTTTATTAATTTCTGCGAGTAATTTGTATATTTCATGCTTAAAGATATTAGATATTTAAATGATTGAAAAAGTTTTAATTATTGGTCTTTTTTCTGTTTCGGCTTTG
>JAYPMN010000105.1:1840-6063 GCA_038129925.1 Flavobacteriaceae bacterium | reverse complement strand
TTATTTTGTTTGGTGTAATAATCTCTTAATGGAGCTGTTTTTTGATTGTACTCCTCAAAACGATTGCGGATTTTACTTTCGTCTTGATCGTCCGTTCTTCCACTGCTTTTCCCACGTTCTAACAACCGCTCAACCAAAATATCATCGGCAGCTTCTAATGCTATGGTAGCCGAAATTTCCATTTGCTTGTCCTTTAAGAACGCATCCAGTGCCCCAGCTTGTGCCTCAGTTCGTGGAAATCCGTCAAATATAAACCCCTTGGCTTGCGGATTTTGATCGACCTCAGCCTCTAACATATCGATAGTAACCTGATCAGGAACTAAATCTCCCTGATCCATGTAAGACTTTGCCAAAACACCCAAAGGGGTTTCGTTTTTGATATTATTGCGAAAAAGGTCTCCAGTTGAAATATGGACCAAATTGTATTGTGCTTTTAGAAATGAAGCTTGTGTTCCTTTTCCAGCTCCAGGCTTGCCAAATAAAACAAGGTTTATCATAAAAAAATATTTGCCTAAAGATACCCATTTTAGATTGCTTTTTTCCATTCCAAAAAACTTATGCGTATTTTTGCCAAAAGGATATGATGGGATTTTTCTCCACTACTAAAACGATCGGAATCTTAGGAGGCGGGCAACTGGGCAAAATGCTTCTCAGTACGACACGCCAGTTGGATATTCAGACCCATGTCATGGATCCTAGTGAACATGCTCCTTCACGTATCGGATGTAACCGCTTTACTCAGGGGGACTTAATGGACTACCAAACCGTTGTGGATTTTGGAAAAGAAGTCGACATCCTTACCATTGAAATCGAAAATGTCAATGCTGATGCACTGGCTGATCTTGAAAAAAAAGGAGTTCGAGTTTATCCACAGGCCGCTGTCATTAAAACCATACAAAACAAATGCCACCAAAAAGAATTCTACAAGCAAAATAATATTCCTACCTCACCTTTTGAATTGTATAACTCCAAAGAAGCCTTAAAAGATGCGGTGGTAAGGGGGTTGGTTTCCTTTCCCTTTGTATGGAAATCTGAATCCATGGGATATGACGGCTATGGAGTTAAAATCATTCGGTCAAACCAAGATTTAGAAACGGTAAACGAGGGAGGCTGTATGGCCGAGGACTTGGTCAATATTGATAAGGAAATTGGAGTTATAGTATGCAGAAGTGTCAGTGGTGAAACGGTAAGCTATCCAAGTGTAGAAATGGAATTTCATCCCACCGCCAACCAGGTAGAATACGTTCTTAGCCCAGCCCGTATTTCTAATTCCATTGAGCGAAAGGCTCAGGAAGTTGCCCGAAAAGTTTCCATTGCCTACCAACACGTTGGACTATTAGCTGTGGAATTATTTTTAACTAAAGAGGGAGAGATCTGGGTAAATGAAGCAGCCCCAAGGCCACACAATAGTGGACACTACAGCATAGAGGCCTCTTACACCTCTCAATTTGAGCAACACATAAGAGCTTTACTGGACTTGCCCTTGGGCAACACAGAAAATAAAGTTTCTGGTGTAATGGTCAATCTGGTCGGAGCAGCGGAACATCAAGGTCCAGTTCACTATAAAAATATGGAGCATATATTAGCTATTGAAGGGGTTTGCCCTCATATTTATGGAAAAAAGGAAACACGTCCCTTTCGAAAAATGGGACATATTACCATTGTAAATAAAAATTTAGAAACTGCACGTCAAATTGCAGAACAAGTAAAAGAAACCATTGAAGTAATATCAAAATAATATGGCACAAGTAGGAATTATTATGGGAAGCCAATCAGACCTACCCGTTATGGAAGAAGCGATCTCAATTTTAAAGGAATTTCAAATTGAAACTGAAGTAGATATCGTTTCTGCCCATCGAACTCCAGATAAGATGACAGACTACGGTTCTAATGCACATCATAGAGGGATCAAAGTGATTATTGCCGGTGCAGGAGGAGCAGCTCACCTTCCTGGGATGATTGCATCTTTAACTCCACTCCCAGTAATTGGAGTTCCAATAAAATCAAGCAATTCCATAGATGGCTGGGATTCAGTCTTGTCCATCTTGCAAATGCCTGGAGGAGTTCCTGTAGCTACTGTTGCTTTAAACGGAGCTAAAAATGCAGGAATATTGGCGGCACAAATCATCGGAAGTCAAAATCCAGACGCACTCAATAAAGTCATTCAATACAAAGAAGGACTGAAGAAAAAAGTATTGGATAGTAGTAAAAACTTAAAAAAATAAAAACTTGAACAACCCGCTTTTATCAGAGTTTAATACCCCTTTTGAATCTGCTCCATTCTCAACTATTAAAATTGAACACTACATCCCAGCAATTAAAAAGACTATTGATGTTGCCCTTCAAGAAATCGATATCATTGCAAATCAAAAAGAAACTCCCACTTTTAAAAATACTTTAGAGCAACTTGAAAAATGCGGGAAACTTATAGGAAGAAATAGTTCCTTACTTTTTAATCTTAACAGCGCAGAAACTAGTGATGAATTGCAGCAAACTACTCAACAAGCCTCACCACTTTTAACTCAGTTTCAAAACGACATACGACTCAATGAAAAACTCTTTAAAAGAATTGAGGCCGTTTACCAAAATGAAGACCGATCTGAGCTTACTCAGGAACAAATTACCCTTCTTGAAAAAGAGTATAAAAGTTTTGTGAGAAATGGCGCTAATCTTCCCTTAGCGTCTAAAGAGAAACTTCGTCAAATAGACACTGAGCTTTCTAAACTCAGCTTGACCTTTGGAGAACATGTATTGGCAGACACCCAAGCATTTGAACTTCATATCGAACAGGAGGAAGATCTAAAAGGATTGCCCGCAGCGGTAATTGAAATGGCAGCAGAGGAAGCAAAAAATAGAGCTAAAAAAGGTTGGATCTTCACTTTGGATTACCCCAGCTATGTCCCTTTTATGACTTATGCGGAAAATAGAGCGTTGAGAAAACAATTTAGCTTTGCTTTTGGCCAAAGAGGATACCAAGAAAACCCTCAAAATAACAGTGAGGTTATTTTAAAAATAATTCAGCTTAGAAAAGAACGCGCACAGTTGCTAGGCTACCAGTCGCATGCGGCCTTTGTGTTGGAGGAACGTATGGCGCAATCTGAAGTAAATGTCAAAACATTTTTAGACGAACTTACAGAAAAAGCCAAGCCTGCAGCAACAAAAGAATGGGAAACCATGCAGGCTTTTGCAGCCCAACATTTAGATCTAAACGACCTTGAAAAATGGGATACCGCTTTTGTTTCAGAAAAGCTCAAACAAGCAACTTTAGATTTGGATGAACAAGAACTCAAACCCTATTTCCCTCTTGAAAATGTATTGAAAGGATTGTTTGATATTGTAGGTAAACTCTATGGGATAGAGCCCTTAGAAAACAAGGAAATCGATACCTATCATCCTGATGTAAAGGTCTATGAAATACATAAAAATGGGGCTTTTCACGCCCTGCTGTATGCCGACTTTTTCCCACGTTCAGGCAAAAGAAACGGGGCTTGGATGACAAGTTATCGCTCACAAAATGCAACACAAAGACCTCATATTTCCATAGTCTGTAATTTTTCTAAACCAACACAAAACCAACCTTCATTACTTACCTTTCAAGAGGTCACAACCCTTTTCCACGAGTTTGGACATGCATTGCACGGTATGTTGGCAGATACTACTTACAGTTCATTAAGCGGTACAAGTGTCTTTTGGGATTTTGTAGAGCTACCATCCCAGATTATGGAAAATTGGTGCTACCAAGCTGAAGCCCTTGCCTTGTATGCTAAACATTATCAAACAGGGGAAGTCATTCCAAACGAGCTAATCGAAAAAATAAAAAAAGCAGCTCATTTTCAACAAGGACTTCAAACCCTTAGGCAGTTAAGTTTTGGCTATTTAGACTTGTCATACCACGATCAAAATGCTGATCAAATTCAAAATGTCAAAGCACACGAAAAAGAACAAATTGCCGAATTACAATTCACTAAGGATACTCCCCAAAACTGTATGAGTACTGCATTTTCTCATATTTTTCAGGGCGGATACGCTGCGGGGTATTACAGCTATAAATGGGCTGAAGTCTTAGATGCAGATGCCTTTGAATTGTTTTTAGAAAATGGGATTTTTGATTCTAAAACAGCAACTTCTTTTCTAGACAATATCCTCTCCAAAGGAGGGACGATACACCCGATGACCTTGTATAAAAAATTTAGAGGCAAAGAACCCGACCCTTCAGCCTTACT
>JAYPMN010000105.1:0-1740 GCA_038129925.1 Flavobacteriaceae bacterium | reverse complement strand
TGCATAAGTGCTTTAAAGGTTTCTTTTTCAACAGTTTCAACTACAGGCATTTCTTGTCCACAAGAAAAAATTAAGAGCATTATGAGAAACTTTTTCATTTAAAAATAGTTTATGAGATTGAAACCTAAAAATAATAAATTAAAATGTACCACAATATGGGAATACCTTCAACCCAAAAACGAGTAAAAAGAAGTGATTGATTATCATTACTTCTCCAAAGACAAAGGCCCAAAATAAAAAAGGTAATCAGACTACTTTTTACAAACGGAGATGAGAATCCAAAACTAAAAATGGCAATCACACCGCCTAAAAGCAATAACAAAATCCCAAGAATCTTTACCCTTTTAATCCCTAAGGTTTGAGGTAGAGTTTGCAATGCAGAGGAATCAATATTTAGATCACCAATTTCAAAAGGGAGAATGGCAACAAAAATATAAATTCCCTGTACAAGTGCTATTTTGAAAAAAAGTACCGCATCAAAAAGCGCTGCTGAAGCCAGCGGAATCCCTACTGTAAGACACAACCAACTCAATACCACCAAATATAATTTCCAGCCTTTCTTACTTCTCCAGTTGGATAAAGTTGATTGAAAAGGAACGGTATAACCGAGTACCAAAAACCCGCCCAAAATAGCAAACGCAGCTACCAAACTGGGCAATAAAAAAATTATGCCCCCACTGATTATAAAAGCAGTAAGTGTTAACAAAGGAATGAGGGCAGGAGAAAAACTCAATTTTTGATTTTTAATAAGGGGGAAAAATTTGATGAAATTGTATGCTGAAAGCGCTGAAAAGAAAATAAATATCAACAATGTATATTGCGGATCTAGCCCAGCGCTAAACAAACTAATTTTCGCTAAGGCAAGTACTGCTAAAGCAACGTGAATACTGGATTTAATATAAAAATTCAGTAATTTTTTTAAAAGGTTTCGCACGTGTAAATATCGAAACTTTAAAGCAGTTGAATAAAATTTTTGAAAAAGTTTTGATTTACAGCAAAAAACGCAGCGAAAAATTAAGGTAGATATTCTATTTTTGATATTTAATTGATGACTATGAGAACGGATAAGTTTGTTGCAAGACATATCGGACCCAATGAAGAGGAAATAAAGAAAATGCTTTCTAAAATCAATGCTGATTCCATCGAAGAACTGCTTGAAGAAACACTTCCTCCTAGTATTCGACTCGATGAACCACTAGACATTGAAAGAGGAATCAGCGAATTTGAATTTTCAAAACATATCCAAGCTTTAGGGAGAAAAAACAAGAATTTTACCAGTTATATTGGTCTAGGTTACCACGCTGCAATTACCCCTGCTGTCATCCAAAGAAATATACTCGAGAACCCGGGTTGGTACACCGCCTATACTCCGTATCAGGCCGAAATAGCGCAAGGACGCTTAGAAGCCCTTTTCAACTTTCAAACGGTGGTTTGTGATTTAACCGGTATGGAGCTTGCTAATGCTTCGCTTCTTGATGAAAGTACAGCAGCAGCTGAAGCCATGACAATGCTCTTTGGTGCACGCACTAGAACCCAAAAAAAGAACGAGGCTTGTCAATTTTTTGTAGACGAAAATATCCTCCCTCAAACACTTTCCTTACTCTACACCAGAGCAACCCCTCTTGGTATCGAATTGGTGGTTGGAAATCCTGAAAACAATGATTTTTCAGACGCTTTTTTTGGAGCCATTTATCAATATCCTGGTAAAAAAGGTAATTTACCCGACCTAAAAAAATGGAT
>JAYPMN010000104.1:3860-6066 GCA_038129925.1 Flavobacteriaceae bacterium | reverse complement strand
AACTGATTTTAGCATACCGTTGTTTTTTTTACAATATAGTTCTTTCTAATTAACGATTTCTAGACTTTTCGTAAAGTTTGATCCAATTTTCAGCTGTCATTTTACTACAAAGTTTTCCAAGTTAAGGGATAAGATATGTCATTTGTATTCTTAAAGCGTATACAACTTTTCCCCATATTCAGTTTACCGGCACCTGACTTTTCATATTCAGCTATAAACCAATTTAGGAGTTTTTGATCTGCATATAATCCCATATGGTAGAGTGAAATGTAATTTTTTTGAGACGCCAAATTGATTAAAGGTAGGGGCAGTTATGGATTACAGTGGTAACCTTCTGGATAAATTTTATGCGGAACGACATAGCCTATCATTCCATAGCTAAGTGTTTCTTCAAAACCATTGGGCAAGTGTTCCAAAATAGTTTTTAGCAACTCATTAATCATCTTTTTATCTTCATTAGGGAGCTCATTGATATAGGAGTAGGAGACTAGGCTGGTAATTTGGGCTGTCATTGTAGGCTTTTTTGGGTCGTTATAAAGATTTGAGTAGACCACCATCTATGGGTATGTTGGCACCTGTGATATAACTTGCTTGTTCCGATGCGAGAAAGCATACAACATTTGCGTACTCTTCTGGTTTACCGATTCGATTCATGGGAACAGAAGCTTCCATGGCAGTACGGACTTCAGACGCTGGTATCCCCATTTTTTCTGCTTTTTGAGCGTTGAGTTGGGTAATGCGTTCAGTATCAAAATATCCAGTCAACGTATTGTTGATGGTGATGTTATCTTTGGCTATATCGATAGCCAGACTTTTAGCCCAGCTAACTAATGCAGCCCTTAGGCTATTGGATAACGCTAAATAATTTAAAGGTTCCTTTACGGAGATAGAAGAAACGTTAACAATACGCCCCCATTGTTGCTTTTGCATGTGGGGCAGGGCAAGACTGCTAGTGTAAACTGCGCATTTAAATAGCAAATCAAATGCGGATTGATAATCTCCTATTGTTTTGTCTAGGGCTCCTCCAGCAGCAGGTCCTTGAGTATTGTTGATTAAAATATCTACGCTGTGTTCTTCAAAATAACTTTCCATTTGGGCGGAAAAAGCTGGAAAATTAGAAAAATCAACTACTAAATAATGATGCTGCTGACCGGGACTGCGGTCCAATTTCTCGACAATCTCTTTTAATACTTCTTCACTTCGAGCCATAAGGGTTAGGTTGGCTCCTGAGGCGGCCAAACGCTCTGCTATGGCACGTCCTATTCCCTTGCTACTTCCTCCTACTAAAGCATTTTTTCCTTTTAAATTGATTTCCATAATTTATCGGTATTCTTCGCGTATAGGACTAAATACATCCATCAGTTTACAAGCAGTCAATGCTTTTCCAGAATGAGGAATATTGGAGGGGATAGGTACTATAGCTCCTGCTGTATATACTTGTGTTTGACCGTTGAGCGTGAATTCAAATTCACCCTCTACAACGTGCATCATTTGTTCGTGAGGATGATGGTGTTGAGGGACTAGAGCTCCTTCTTCTACAGTCCAAAAGGCCCAAGTTAGTTGCTGCCCATGAACCATTTTACCGTGATAGCCCGGCATCAGTTCTTTACTTTCAAGCGTTGCTAGATTCATAAGTTTAGTTTCCTCTAAAATACAATAAATGACGCAATGGACTCATTGCTGGATCAAACGATACTGACATTGAATAAATAACCTACTAGAGCAGTGAGTCCCATGGCTGCAGTGCCCCAAAAAGTAATGCGTATGACAGCCTTTGTTATACTAGACCCCCCAGTTTTGGCAGCGATTGCACCTAATAAGATGAGCTAAATGATCGTTTAGTTATACGGTTTTATAGGTGTATTTAAAGAAGTCCTTTAAAGGTGAATAACCTCGTCATAGGCGTCTGCTACGGCTTCCATCACCGCCTCACTCATGGTGGGGTGAGGGTGAACAGCTTTTAAGACTTCATGTCCAGTAGTTTCTAATTTACGACCTAAAACTGCTTCGGCTATCATATCGGTTACTCCGGCGCCTATCATGTGGCAACCTAACCATTCGCCGTATTTGGCATCGAAAATAACTTTTACAAATCCTTCTGAAGTTCCGCCTGCTTGCGCTTTACCTGAGGCTGAAAAAGGGAATTTCCCAACCTTGATATCAAAGCCTTTTTCTTTTGCTTGGGCTTCGGTTAGCCCCACAGAAG
>JAYPMN010000104.1:0-3850 GCA_038129925.1 Flavobacteriaceae bacterium | reverse complement strand
GATTTCAGGTGAGCAGTAAGTGCAGCCTGGTATGTTTCCATAGTCTAGAGGCTCGACATGCTGTCCTGCAATTTTTTCTACACATAGAATACCCTCTGCTGAAGCAACATGAGCAAGAGCTTGCCCCTGAGTTACGTCTCCAATTGCATAGTAGCCTGGGAGGTTGGTTTGGTAAAAATCGTTAACCAAAATTTTATCTCGGTCTACAGCGATACCAACGTCTTCCAACCCAATGTTTTCAATGTTGGTTTTAATACCAACTGCTGAAAGTACAATATCAGCGGAGAGCACTTCTTCTCCTTTGGAAGTCTTGACTGTAGCTTTTACACCTTTACCTTTGGTATCTACTGAAGTTACCTCAGCCCCTGTCATGATGTTGATACCACTATTTTTAAAAGAGCGTTCCAATTGCTTTGAAACTTCTTCATCTTCAACTGGAACGATTCGGTCTAAATATTCTACTACAGTTACTTCTGTACCCATGGCGTTATAGAAATAGGCAAACTCGATTCCAATGGCACCTGAGCCTACTACAATCAATTTTTTTGGTTGCTTGGGAAGCGTCATGGCTTTTCTGTAGCCGATGATTTTCTCTCCATCTTGGGGTAAACTAGGAAGTTCGCGAGAACGAGCTCCTGTTGCGATTATAATATTTTTAGCTTGGTACTCCTCGGTTTTCTTTCCTTGAGTCACAACGACTTTTTTACCTGCAAGAATTTTACCATGCCCTTCTATGACGTCTATCTTGTTCTTTTTCATCAGAAATTGAACGCCTTTGCTCATCCCTGCGGCGACATTTCTACTGCGATTGACTACCGCATCAAAGTCCTTGTCGTATTCTTTTACTTTCAGTCCGTAATCTTCAGCATGCTTGAGATATTCAAATACTTGTGCTGATTTTAAAAGTGCTTTGGTTGGAATACAGCCCCAATTTAAGCATACGCCTCCAAGGCTTTCTTTTTCAACAATGGCGGTTTTAAAACCCAATTGTGAAGCTCGAATCGCAGTGACGTAACCCCCTGGTCCACTTCCTAAAACTATAATGTCATATGCAGTCATGAAAAGCTGTTTAAATTCAATGCAAAGTTACAAAACTGAGGGCAATTTTTTAACATTTTATTTTTCCTTGGGCTGAAAACGAATACTAGCTGAATTTACGCAGTAGCGTTCACCAGTTGGTGTGGGTCCGTCTTGAAATACATGCCCTTGGTGTCCACCACAATTCGCACAAACAATCTCGGTTCTTATCATACCGTGAGTGGTATCTTTAATGAATTCTAATGAACCACTTAAAGCAGCGTCGTAGCTAGGCCAACCGCAACTGCTGTCAAATTTGCTGGAGGAATCGTATAAAGGAGCACCGCATCCTTTACAGTTGTAGGTTCCTTCCTCAAAATGACTGTTATATTTCCCAGAAAACGGGTATTCGGTACCTTTTTCTCTTAAAATACGATAAGATTCAGCGTCCAAGCTAGCTTTCCACTCCTCTTCTGTTTTTTGTACGGGATAAGGTTTAGGGATTTTCATCTGCTGGAATAAAGTTTAAAGCTGCAGAATTAATACAATGACGCATGCCTGTTGTTTCTCTCGGTCCGTCGTTAAAAGCGTGACCTAGGTGCCCCCCACATTTATTACACTTAAGCTCTGTACGAGGATAGCCGATTTTATAATCGACATTATACTCCAAATTGGAATCGATTCCTCGATCAAAAGAAGGCCATCCACTCTTGGAATCGTATTTGTACTTGGATTGATACAGAGGAGTTTGGCAGCCTGCACAGACATAGGTTCCAGTTTCTTTATTGTTGTTTAAAGGACCACTAAAGGCGTGCTCAGTTCCTGACTTGCGTAAAACATAGTAGGCCATTTCTGGTAACTCAGCCTTCCATTGTGCATCTGTTTTTTGGACTGGATAAGTTTTGTTTTCTTTGTGTTTTCTCTCTTGCGAATTTCCCATACAGCCAATAAAGAGTAGCAATAGGATTAAAGGGGTGTATATTTTCATTTCCAAATTTTTATTCAAAGCTAACCAAAGTTTTACAGCAGTTAAAATTTCAAGCCTACCTCTACATTTTTTATAGAACGATTTTGTATTTTATAAGTAACCCCATTCTTATGAAAAATCTTAGTACCTTCCTGTTAATTTCACTCCTCAGCAGTTGCAAAGTCAATCAGCCAGAGAAAAAACGCAGGGTAATTTTGACAGCATACGATTTAGGAAGTAAAGTTGGAGCCGTTTTACCATTTAGCAGAAATCATGAAAAAAAGCCGATCAAATAGGCTTAGAGTTGATGGCAATTGCAGGATTTAATCAAGAAGAAGCTCCTCGACTGTGGGAACGAATAAAAGCAGCTTCAGGCGGTAAAGCTCCTCCAGAAATTTTAAGTACTCATCCTTCCAATGAACGAAGAATCAATTATTTAACCAAATGGATCCCCCTTGCTAAAAAGCCAGCACAAGAAATCAACGGGAAATGAATCAAATTATCGTTTAGATTTTGCTAAATTGAAAAATTAAATATGTTTGATGTTATCACCTAAAGTTCCTCTTGAAAAGGGAAGTAAAAAACTAATCAATGCCTGGGCGTTTTATGATTGGGCAAACTCAGTATATGCATTGGTGATTTCTTCGGCTATCTTTCCCATTTACTTTGGAGCTTTATTCATCGAGGTCAACACCATTTCATTTTTTGGTTACGACATTAAGAACACGGCTGTAATCAGCTTTGTGACAGCCTTTGCTTTTTTTATTGTGGCTTTTATATCACCACTACTTTCAGGGATCGCAGATTATATTGGTAACAAAAAAAGATTTATGAAAATCTTTGTTTATTTGGGTTCTGTTTCCTGTATCGGATTGTATTTTTTTGAATTGGATACGATCTACATCGGTCTCTTCTTTTATTTCCTGGCAATGATTGGTATATGGGCAAGTCTGGTTTTTTACAATTCCTACCTTCCAGACATCGCCTATCCTGAACAACAAGACCGGGCAAGCGCTAGAGGGTTTTCGATGGGATATATAGGAAGTGTACTTTTATTATTGGTCAATCTTGCTATGGTAATGCAACCCGATTGGTTTGGTATTTCTGGTGCTCCTGAAGAAGCCTCTATGAAGGCTATGAGGTATTCTTTTGTTTCAGTAGGTATTTGGTGGTCTTTATTCAGCCAATATTCCTTTTATTATTTACCTAAGGGAAATCACGAAGTTAAAGTCACCAAGGATATTTTTTGGAATGGGTTTAAAGAACTCAAACTCGTTTGGAAGCAGTTGGATCAGCATCTTGGATTAAAACGATTTTTACCCGCCTTTTTTCTTTACAGTATGGCATTGCAGACGGTTTTATTGGTTGCAGCCTATTACGGTGAGGAAGAAATTGCATGGGCAAGTTCAAGTGAAAAGACAATTGGACTGATTGTCAGTATATTGCTAATTCAAATTGTAGCGATTTTTGGAGCCATACTTACTGCAAGAGCATCAGAACGTTTCGGGAATATCCCTGTTTTGATTGCGATTAATGGAATCTGGGCGGTACTTTGCGTCATAGCTTATTACACTAGAACCCCAATGCAATTTTATATAGTTGCTGGTTTTGTAGGAATGGTTATGGGAGGAATGCAATCCCTTTCTCGATCGACCTATTCTAAGCTCTTGCCCGAGACCCGAGACACAACTTCATTTTTTAGTTTTTACGATGTAACTGAAAAAATCGGTATTGTCATCGGAATGGTCTGTTTTGGACTGATTGACCATATCTCAGGGAGTATGCGCAACAGCATATTATTCTTTATTGTATTCTTTATTTTGGGAGGAATTATGCTATTGCGCATCCCTTTTAAGCGTTCTTAGT
>JAYPMN010000103.1:0-6111 GCA_038129925.1 Flavobacteriaceae bacterium | reverse complement strand
AAAAAGAACTATTTTTGCGGCATGACGCAACAAACAGATAAATTCAAGAAAGTAATTTCCCACGCGAAAGAGTATGGATTTGTCTTTCCTTCAAGTGAAATTTACGACGGATTAAGTGCAGTTTATGATTATGCTCAGAACGGAGTAGCTTTAAAAAATAATATTCGTGAATATTGGTGGAAAGCTATGATCCAACTCAATGAAAACATTGTAGGGATTGATGCGGCCATTTTTATGCACCCTACTACTTGGAAAGCCTCTGGCCATGTAGATGCGTTTAATGATCCTTTGATTGACAACAAAACATCCAAGAAAAGATACCGTGCTGACGTTTTGGTTGAAGACTATGTTGCGAAAATTGAAGCTAAAATTGAAAAGGAGGTACAAAAAGCAGCCAAACGCTTTGGTGATCGTTTTGACGAAGCTCAATTTCGCTCAACTAATCCTCGAGTTTTAGCCAATCAAAAAAAAGCACAGAGCATTTTAAAGCGTTTGGGAAAATCGCTTGAAAAAGAAGATCTGGCTGATGTCAAAGCATTAATTGAAGAACTTGAAATTTCATGTCCAGAATCTGGTTCTAGAGAATGGACTGATGTCAAGCAGTTTAATCTGATGTTTGGAACAAAACTTGGTGCTTCAGCGGATACAGCAATGGATCTGTATTTAAGACCTGAGACCGCACAGGGAATTTTTGTCAATTTTTTAAATGTGCAAAAAACAGGTAGAATGAAATTGCCCTTTGGAATAGCACAGACCGGAAAAGCATTTAGAAATGAAATTGTTGCACGTCAATTTATCTTTAGAATGCGAGAGTTTGAGCAGATGGAGATGCAGTTTTTTATCCCCCCTGGAACACAAAAAGAGTGGTATGCCCAATGGAAAGAAAATCGAATGAAATGGCACTTGGCTCTGGGAATGGGAGAAGAAAAATACCGTTTTCACGAACATGAAAAATTAGCCCATTATGCAGATGCGGCTTCGGATATCGAGTTTCGTTTTCCTTTTGGATTTAAAGAGTTGGAAGGAATACATTCTAGAACTGATTTTGATTTGTCTAGTCATGAAAAATTTACGGGAAAGAAATTGCAATATTTCGATCCAGAACGTAATGAAAACTATACTCCCTATGTAGTAGAGACTTCCATTGGTTTGGACCGAATGTTTTTAGCTGTTTTTTCAAATTCACTAACCGAAGAAGTATTAAACGGAGGCGCAACCCGAACAGTATTAAAGTTTCCATTCGCTCTTGCACCCAACAAGGCTGCAATTCTGCCCTTGGTTAAAAAAGACGGTCTCCCTGAATTAGCGAGAACTTTAGTCGATGATTTAAAGTGGGAATTTCAAACAGTCTACGATGAAAAAGATGCCGTTGGACGTCGTTATCGAAGACAAGATGCCTTGGGAACTCCCTTTTGTATTACTGTTGATCACCAAAGTTTGGAAGACCAAACCGTGACTCTTAGAGAACGCGATTCTATGGAGCAAAAACGAGTTGCAATCCAAGATTTAAAAGCAACTATACAAGCTCAAGTTTCAATCACTTCCTTGTTAAAACAAATTTAATTTCACTTTTTACAAAAGAAGTAAAATCTAGGTTTGAGAATTAGTTTCCCTTACCGTTTGGTTTTTTTATATTCGTAAAAAATAGAATTGAAATTACTTTCATACAACGTTAACGGTATCCGTGCTGCCCTTAAAAAAGGATTTGCATCTTGGCTTGAAGCTACACAAGCAGATGTGATGTGTATTCAAGAGACTAAAGCATTAGAATCACAAGTCGATACAACTGTTTTAGAAGCTCTAGGTTATCACCATTATTGGTTTTCAGCCCAAAAAAAAGGGTATAGTGGAGTTGCAATTTTCTCAAAGCAAAAGCCAAATAATATTACCTACGGATGCGGAATTGATCATATGGATTTTGAAGGTCGAATTCTCAGAGTTGACTTTGATGAGGTTTCCATCATGAGTTTGTATTTACCTTCTGGAACCAATTTAGCTAGATTGGATTACAAATTTCAATTTATGGATGAATTCCAAGAGTACGTGAACCAACTCAAAACGGAATATCCAAATCTAATCATCTGTGGAGATTATAATATTTGCCATAAAGCCATTGATATCCATGACCCCGTTCGAAATAAAAATGTATCGGGATTTTTACCTGAAGAAAGGGAGTGGTTGGACAATTTTATGCAGTCGGGTTTTATTGATTCCTTTAGATATCTAAACCGAGAGCCCCATCAGTATTCGTGGTGGAGCTATCGGGCAAATGCAAGGAACAACAACAAAGGTTGGCGTATCGATTACGCCCTTGTCAGTACTCCTTTAGAAAAAAATATCAGCCGATCTTTTATTTTACCTGAAGCCAAACATTCTGACCATTGTCCTGTTGGACTTGAACTCAAATTTTAAAAATGAAATATTCTTTAATAGTCACTTTTACCTTTCTTTTTTTTGCTTTTAATGCTTGCGTTTCTACTAAAGTATTTAATGATTTAGAAGCTCGGTATGCGGTAGTTAAATCAGAGCGAAACGCTTATGAAAAATCACGAGATTCGCTCCAGCAATCCTGGGATCTTTTAAACAGCAAGCTCGGTGAAGTTGAAATGTATCTCTCAAGATCTCGAGATAGTGTTGCTAAAGGGCTTCAAGAACTGAAAGATTGGGAAGAGAAATACATACTATTAAAAGAAAACAGCGAAGAAAAAATTCAAAATAGTATTGCGTCTAATAATGCATTGTTGAAAGAAATTGCGTTGAGAAAAACTGAACTGCAGTCACGTTCAGATCGTGTAAATCAATTGGAACAAATGATTCAAAATCAAAAACAAGCCTTGGATGAACTCAAAGAAAGACTGTCGGATGCCTTGTTAAATTTTGAAGGAAAAGGATTGACTGTGGAGCAAAGAAATGGAAAGGTTTACGTATCCATGGAGAATAAACTCTTGTTCAAATCAGGACGTTGGGATATCGAACCCGAAGGGAAAAAAGCGCTAAAGGAGTTGGCTACTGTCCTGGAGGTGAATCCAGATATTGCAATCTTAATTGAAGGTCATACAGATAATGTTCCTTTTTCACCCAAAGGACAATTGGAATCCAATTGGGACCTATCGACTAAAAGAGCTACAGCAGTTGTCAATATTCTTTTGGAGAATGACAATATATTAGCTGAAAATTTAACTGCTGCTGGTCGCAGTGAATTTGTCCCAATTGCTCCGAATAGTTCTGCAGAAGGCAGAGCAGCTAATCGAAGAATTGAAGTTATTTTAAGTCCTTCACTTGACGAAATTACATCACTTTTAGAATCTAAATAATGGAATTCAATTTATTACCCGGAACTCAGATAAAAGTCAGTAAAATATGTTTAGGCACCATGACTTGGGGCAGACAAAACTCTGAACAGCAAGGCCATGACCAAATGGATTATGCCCATGAGCAGGGGATCAATTTTTTCGATACGGCTGAATTGTATCCTATTCCTCCAAGGAAAGAAGAGCAAGGAGATACGGAGCGTTTTATAGGTACATGGTTCAAAAAATCAGGACTCAGAGATAAGATAATTCTCGCATCCAAAATCGCAGGTCCAGCAGCTTTTACTCAGCATATACGGACGGATAAAAGCTACACGAAAGAAACTATTGATACTGCCGTTGAAAACAGCCTGAAACGACTTCAAACTGATTATATTGATTTGTATCAATTGCATTGGCCAGAAAGACCTACAAATTATTTTGGGAAGAGGGGCTATGACTATAAATGTGGTGAGGTGTGGGAAGAAAACTTTGAAGAGGTTTTGGATGCTTTAAATAGTCATATTAAAAAAGGGAATATACGATATATAGGATTGTCAAATGAAACCCCTTGGGGAACTATGGGTTTTCTAAGGGCTTCAAATTCTGATCGGCCTCGGGTTCGCACCATACAAAACCCTTATTCACTGCTCAATAGAACTTTTGAAGTTGGAAATGCAGAGGTTTGTCATCGTGAGGAGGTAGGACTATTAGCATATTCCCCCCTTGCTTTCGGTGTATTATCAGGAAAGTATAGAGGAGGAAAGCAACCTGAGAAAGCACGACTTACTCTTTTCCCCCATTACGATAGATACAGTTCAGATCCTTGTAAAAATGCAGTGGAAATGTATTTTGATTTGGCTCGAAAAAATGGCTTAACCCTAACTGAGCTTGCGCTAGCTTTTGTAAATGACAGGCCTTTTACGACGAGTAATATCATAGGAGCAACAGATCTTGATCAGCTTAAAGAAAATATAGGTACTGCTTCTATTAGCCTAAGTGATGAAATTCTGGATGAAATAAACTCAATTCACGAAGCCATTCCAAATCCTTCAACATAGGCATCGTACTTTTCACTCAATTTGGTATCGCTTCTATCAGCTTTTTAGTGTACTGACTTTGAGGTTCGGCATATAGTTTATCTGCCTCTTGGAGTTCTACCAGTTGACCGTCTTTCATGACCATGATGCGGTCAGACATGTATTTTACCACAGCCAAGTCGTGTGAAATAAACAGATAACTCAGGCCTATTTCTTTTTTGAGTTGATTGAGTAAATTCAACACTTGCGCCTGTACCGATATATCCAATGCAGCTACACTTTCATCGCAGATAAGGAGCTCTGGTTTAGAAGCTAGAGCTCTTGCAATCACTACACGTTGCCTTTGTCCCCCTGAAAGTTGATGAGGGAAACGACTAAAAAAGGCATCAGTTAAGCCTACTTGGGTGAGTAAATTTATGGCATCGTCTTTAATTCGTTTTTGATCAGTATTTTCAGCATAATAGGACAATACCTCTTGGATCGCAATTCCGATAGTTTTCAAAGGGTGTAATGATGCATAGGGATCTTGAAAAACAAATTGAATTTTTTGCCTGATATTACGCATCAGTTTTTTATCATCTTGGATGATAGGTTTTCCTTTAAAGTAAACCACTCCTTTGGAAGGCGGATCAAGATAAATCAATGCTCTTGCAAGCGTTGACTTTCCACAACCGGATTCACCAACTAAGCCAAGTGTCTCTTGAGGATAAAGAGAAAAATTTAGTGGAGCTACTGCTTGGAAACCAGCTGATTTTTGAAAGAGTCTAAATCGACTTGGATATACTTTTTCAATTTCTTTAACTTGGAGTAGAGGGGTTTGAGAATATAATTTTTTATGGTGATCTAAGCGTTCTATTACAGTTTGGCTGTGGGCTTTAAAAGATCCACTTTGATAATCATCAAGCGTCGGTAAAGGGTGCAATCTATTTGTTGTTGAGGGACGAGAAAAAAGCAGTCCTTTGGTGTAAGGCTCAGCCGGTTTGCTAAATAATTTTTGAGTAGAATTTTCTTCAATGATTTTTCCTTGATACATTACCGCAACACGGTCAGCAAGTTGTTTTACTAGAGCCAAATCATGTGAGATAAAAAGGACACTCATATTTCGTTTTTTTTGAAGTCCTTTTAAAAGTTCAATAATTTCTTTCTGAACTGTTACATCAAGTGCGGTTGTAGGTTCATCTGTAATCAATAATTTGGGATGGCAAAGCAAGGCCATTGCAATCATAACCCGTTGTTTTTGTCCACCACTTATTTGGTGTGGATACGATTTAAAAATCCGACCAGGGTCAGGAAGTTGAACCTCTTTCAAGGCCTCAATGATTTTTATTTTTTGTTCTTTATTTGTGAGGGTGGTATGTTGTTGCAATACTTCCAATAATTGTTTTCCACAACGCATGGAAGGGTTAAGGCTCGATTGAGGTTCTTGAAAAACCATCCCTATTTTATTACCACGTAAGCTTTGCCATTTTTTTTTATTGACATTCAAGAGCGAGTCTCCTTCAAAAAGAACACGATCTGCTGCAAGTTGAGCTTTTTTTGGATACAAGCCTAGTAAGGAGAGTGCAAGTAATGATTTTCCACTTCCTGATTCTCCGACAAGAGCGAGTATCTCATTATCAGATAGTTTTAAGGAAACAGAAGATAATAGTGATTTTCCTTCAATTTCAAGGGAAAGATTTTTGACATCCAACAAAGGATTTTGTTTATTTAAATTAAGGTGCGCTGACATCGGGGTTGAGTTCTAGTGCAATATCCATGTAGCGATAGATGTCTGGAGTAAA